>CAYYBI010000493.1:0-7673 GCA_964469835.1 uncultured Rhodospirillaceae bacterium | reverse complement strand
GCCTACATGCTGGCCCTGGCGTTTCTGCTGTTCCGGCCGCAAGGGCTGTTCGGCGAACGCATCATCGAGCGCGTCTAGCGGAGGCGACGGACATGTTTTACCGCGAGGCGGGACAATTCAAGACGAGCTACACATCGGACCAGGCGATCTTTCCGATCCGCCAGGATCTTTGGTTCATCGCCCTCGTGTTGATCTTCGCCTATGTCGCCGTGCCGCTGCTGATGCAGGGCGCGGACGACTATATGTATCAGGCGGTGCTGATCCCCTTCCTGATCCTGTCGCTAGCGGCAATCGGGCTCAATATTCTGACGGGCTACGCCGGATTGCTGTCGCTCGGCACCGGCGCGTTCATGGCGGTCGGTGCCTATGCCACCTACAAGATCACCACCTCCTTTCCCGGGCTGGACATCATCGTCGTGTTCATCCTGGCGGGGCTGGTCACCGCCGGTGTCGGCATCGTGTTTGGACTGCCGAGCCTGCGCATCAAGGGGTTCTACCTCGCCGTGGCGACGCTGGCGGCGCAGTTCTTTATCCTCTGGCTCTTCAACAAGGTGCCCTGGTTCTACAATTACTTCCCGTCCGGCACGATCACCGCGCCGCCGCGTGAACTCTTGGGCGTCCTGATGACCGGGCCGGAAGCGAGCGCGCAAGCGCGCTATCTCATGGTGCTCTCCTTCGTCACGGTGCTCGCGCTGCTTGCAAAAAACCTCATCCGGGGGCGCATCGGCCGGCAGTGGATGGCGATTCGCGACATGGACATCGCCGCCGAGATCATCGGCATCCGGTTGCTGCCGAACAAGCTGCTCGCCTTCGCCATCAGCTCGTTCTACTGCGGCGTCGCCGGCGCGCTGTACGTGTTCTGTTATCTCGGCAGTGCCGAGACCGAGGCGTTCGATATCTTTCTCTCCTTCAACGTGCTGTTCATGATCATCATCGGCGGCCTGGGCAGTATTCTGGGATCGTTCCTCGGCGCGGCCTTTATTACCCTGCTGCCGGTGCTGCTCACCAACGCGCCGCAATTCCTAGGCTTCGCGATGCGCGCGGACATGCAGAAGCATATCGAATTCATGGTTTTCGGCGCGCTGATCATATTGTTTCTGATCGCCGAGCCGCGCGGACTGGCGCGGCTCTGGCAGATCGCCAAGGAAAAACTGCGGCGCTGGCCATTCCCCTATTAGCGCGTGCGCCGCGCCAACGCAGTGCTAGAATTTTGAGACGACGAAAGACAATGGGAACCCGGGACACGAAAAGCGAGATCGGGCGTTAAGCCCGCCAACAAAGAACAGGAAACCAATCCAAAGGAGGCACATCATGCGTTTCAAGACAACGACGCTGGCAGCGATCGGCGCCGCCATCGCACTCTCCGCCCCACTGGCGGGCAAATTGCAGGCCGCCGAACAATTCATCCCAATGCTGGTCTATCGCACCGGCCCCTATGCGCCGAGCGGAACGCCGGTCGCCAACGGATTTCGCGACTATTACACGCTGTTGAACAAGCGCGACGGCGGCATCAACGGCGTCAAGGCGGTCTTCGAGGAATGCGAGACCCAGTACAAAACCAATCTGGGTGTCGAGTGCTACGAGAAGCTGAAAAACAAGGGCTCCACCGGCGCGGCGCTGTTCAATCCGTACAGCACCGGGATTACCTATCAGCTCATTCCGAAGGCACCGGTCGACAAGACGCCGATCCACTCCATGGGCTATGGCCGGACGGCGGCGGGCGACGGACGCGTCTTCAAATGGGTGTTCACCGCGCCGACCAGCTATTGGAGCCAGGCTTCCGCTTTCATCAAGTATGTGGCCAGCCAGGAAGGCGGCTTCAGCAAACTAAAGGGCAAGAAGATCACCCATGTCCACCACAACAGCGCCTATGGCAAGGAAGCGAATCCGACCCTGGAAGTGCTGTCGAAGAAGTACGGCTTTAAGCTGAAACTGCTGGCGGTCGATCATCCGGGTCAGGAACAGAAGTCAACCTGGCTGCAGGTGCGGCGCTACAAACCCGACTGGATTTTCATGTCCGGCTGGGGCGTCATGAACTCGGTGGCCATCAAGGAAGCCGCCGCCATTCGCTTCCCGATGAACCGGTTCGTCGGCAACTGGTGGTCGGGCACGGAATCGGACGTGATCCCGGCAGCCGACGGCGCCAAGGGCTACAAGTCGACGACCTTCCACGGTGCTGGCCCGAACTATGGCGTCCACAAGGATATCCTCAAGCACCTCTATGCCGGCGACAAGGCCAAGGCCAAGGACAACAAGTTCGGCGAGGTTCTGTATAACCGCGGCATCATCAATGCGGTTTACACGACAGAGGCGATCCGCACCGCGATGAAGAAATTCGGCAACAAGCCGATGACCGGCGAACAGGTGCGCTGGGGTCTGGAGAATTTGAACCTGACCGCGGAACGGCTGACCCAACTCGGCCTGAAGGACTTCGCGCAGCCGCACCGGATCACCTGCGACGACCATGAAGGCAACGGCCCGGTGATCATCCAGCAATGGAACGGCAAGAAGTGGTCGATGGTCTCGAAGTGGATCTCGCCGATGCGCGACGTGGTGCGCCCGATGATCGAAAAGGCGGCGGCGGACTACGCCAAGGAGAACAAGATCACGCCGCGGAAATGCTCGTGATCTCCACTCCAACGATCCGCCCAAGCGCGCGACGGAGACGCGGATGAGCGAAACCGGCAACGCCCTTCTCTCCGTCAACAGCATCGAGGTCATCTACAATCATGTGATCCTGGTGCTGAAGGGCGTTTCCTTCGAAGTGCCGGAGGGCGGCATCGTCGCCCTCCTCGGCGCAAACGGCGCGGGCAAGACGACCACACTGAAAGCGGTCTCCAACCTGCTGCGCGCCGAGCGCGGCGACGTTACCAAGGGGTCGATCGAATATCTCGGCGAACGGATCGACCGGCTGAGCCCGCACGAATTGGTCAAGCGCGGCGTCATCCAGGTGATGGAGGGCAGCCACTGTTTCGAACATCTGACGGTCGAGGAAAACCTGATGACCGGCGCCTATACGCGCCGCGACGGCGCCGCGGCGGTGCGCCGGGATCTTGACCGCGTGTATGAATATTTCCCGCGCCTCAGGGAACGCGCGCGCAGCCAGGCCGGCTATACGTCGGGCGGCGAGCAACAGATGACCGCCATCGGCCGCGCTTTGATGGCGCGGCCGAAGATGATCCTGCTGGACGAGCCGTCGATGGGGCTGGCGCCGCAACTGGTCGAGGAAATCTTCGAAATTGTCGCCCGCCTCAACCGCGACGAAGGCGTGACCTTCCTGCTCGCCGAGCAGAATACCAACATGGCGCTGCGCTATTCCCGCTACGGCTATATTCTCGAGAATGGCCGGGTCGTGCTGGACGGCGCCGCCGACGCGCTGCGCGAAAACGAGGATGTGAAGGAATTCTATCTCGGCCTGTCGGGCGGCGGCCGCAAGAGCTACCGCGACGTCAAGCATTACCGCCGGCGCAAACGCTGGCTGGCGTGAGCCGGACGACCGAGGACGGACGCATGACCGACTATTACGACGAATTGGAAACGCGCGACCCGGAAGCGCGGGAGGCCGCCCTGATGGCGGCGCTGCCGGGGCAGATCGCGCGCGCGCAAAACGATGCGCCGGGATTCGCCAGAATCCTCGCCGGCATCGATGCCGCCGGGGTGACCAGCCGGAAGGCGCTGGCGGCGTTGCCGGTAACCCGGAAATCCGATCTGATCGGCCTGCAGGCCGCGGACCCGCCCTTCGGCGGGCTGACCACGACGCCCGCGCGGGAACTGCGCCGGCTCTATGTGTCGCCGGGACCGATCGCCGATCCGGAAGGCCGGGGCGAGGACTGGTGGCGGATCGGCCGGGCGCTGTTCGCCGGCGGTTTCCGCAAGGGCGACATCGTGCACAACTGTTTCTCCTATCACTTCACGCCGGCGGGCATGATGCTGGAGGCCGGCGCGCATGCGGTCGGCTGCGCTGTGTTCCCCGGCGGCGTCGGCAACAGCGAGGACCAGGCGCGCGCGATGGCGCATTTCCGCCCGGACGGTTATGTCGGCACGCCGGACTTTCTCCAGGTCATTCTCGACAAGGCGAGCGAGCTGAACCTCGACGTGTCGTCCTGCCACAAGGCGGTGGTGTCGGGCGGCGCGCTGTTTCCTGACATGCGCGCGCGCTATGCGGAACAGGGCGTCGCGGTCGTGCAATGCTACGGCACCGCCGATCTCGGACTAATCGCCTATGAGTCGGAGGCGATGGAAGGGATGATCGCCGACGAAGGCGTGATTCTCGAAATCGTCCGCCCGGGCACCGGCGACCCGGTACCCGACGGCGAGGTGGGCGAGGTCGTGGTGACCGCGCTGAACCCGGACTATCCGCTGATCCGCTTCGGCACCGGCGATTTGTCGGCGATCCTGCCGGGCGTCAGCCCGTGTGGCCGCACCGCGCCCCGGATCAAGGGCTGGATGGGCCGGGCCGACCAGACAACGAAAGTGCGCGGCATGTTCATCCACCCGGAGCAGGTCGACAGGGTGGCCAAACGCCATCCGGAAATCGGCAAGGTCCGGCTGGTCGTAGGCAATGAGGCCGGCCAGGACACCATGGTGTTGCGTTGCGAGGCGGAGAGCGCCGATGGCGCCTTGGCCGCCGCGGTCGCCGACAGCATCCAGGCCGAATGCAAATTACGCGGCGGCGTCGAATTCGTCGCGCCGGACGCCCTGCCGAACGACGGCAAGGTGATCGACGACACGCGGGCGTATGACTAGGCGGGCTCTACCGACTCAGGCGGCTGAGTCCGCCATTCCGCCAAGATGCCGGTACGCCAGCGCCAGCGCGCCAACGGAAACCGGGAAGAAGAGCCAACTCGCTGCATAATATTGGATCGCGATCCAGGCTGCCGAGAAAATCCCATCATTTGGCCCAAGTTCGACGTCAGGTCCCCATAAGATAGAAGCGAGCGAACCGAGTCCTTCGGGCAGCAATGTCAGTATGAGAATTGCGACCAAAGCCCACATGCGGCCTTTTGTCAGCGCAAATGAGTCGCGCAGCCGGGATGAATGGCCCACAGCCGCCGCCGGAAATGCGAGCAAAAACCGCGAAATCATGAAGAGGGAGAATGCGATGGCGGGTGCCAATACTGCCTCAAGAATGATTGCGACAGACTCGTCACTCGCGTCCGGAAAAAATGTGTCCGGATCGAAGTCCGTGAAAATCGCTATCGAGAAGAACAGGCCGATAACCAGCGCGAATGAACCAAGCCCAGGTACCAACAAACTGACATATCGAAACAGGTACACCGCCTCCGCGCGTCCAATGGTTATCCGAGTTCCGTGTTCAGGGCCTTTGAGCACCATGCGTATCCACGCCGTCGCAATTGGTATGGTGAGGAGCCAAAAACTTGCTTCGATGAAAACACCCATTGCGCCTAAAAGGGCATTGCCTTCACCGCCCAAGCCCGCGAAATCCCGGTAGTAAAACTGCATTCCGGTGGACGCCGCGAAGATGATCAGGAACGGCAGCCAGCTTAGCCGCAGATAAGTGCCGAAATTGAGGAACGGAAGCCGGTACGCGTCGAATGAGATCGCAAGGACCGGCAGGGGCGGCGTGCTCATCGGAAGACGACTCCCTTCGGCCGGAAACAATCGTTATTGGACCATGGGCGCGGCGGGAATCGCGGTCCATTTCCATAGCGCCACCATAGGGATTGGCTGGTTACCGAAGTCTCAAGATTCTAGGTTAACGGCTGCGCCCGCCGCGGCCCATCCCCGCCGCGCCCAATCCGGTTTCCGGCGACGAGTGCCTGCGTTCGGTGATTGGCTCGAAGAGGCGGACTGCCTCACCGTGAGTTGCGACGATTTTCTCTCCGATTGCGCGGTCGACGATGGCGAGGCCGCGGCGTTTCACCGAGCGGTCGAGGCCGGCGATGTCGAGCCAGGCGAAGTCGACGCCGGGAACCGCGCTTTCGTCAACCGGATCGTCCAGCACCAGCAGGTAGGCATCCGCCGGCACTTCCGGCGCCATGTCCAGTCCGGCAAACAGGTTGCGGTGCCAATTATAGATCATTTCATCCCAGCCGCCGCCGAAGCTGCCGCCGCCGACGCCCTTGTACTGCGCACCGAGCACGTCGGCGTCGCGCAGCGAATGCATCGCGTAGTAGGGAGCGGCGCATGCGGTGATGGCGCGGAACCGCTGCGACGTGCGGAACCCTGGCACACTCAGAACCGCGGCGAGCTTGGGTCCGCTGTAGTAGGCGTTCCAATCCGCTTCGCGCGCGGGATCGCTGAAAGCGCATTCCACCGTATAGATCACCGGCCGTCTCCCTTTTCCTTGGGCCGTCGCGGCGTAGCCTCATGCTCGCCGATTTGCGGATGCGCGGCGGCAATCTCCGCAAAGGCGGCACGCACCATGGCCGCGCCATCGACCGACCGCCCCGACCCGCTCGCGTCTTCGCCTGGCCCGGTCACCGCGTCGAATATCCGGCTCTTGACGAAAAATCGCCAATGCACCGGCAAGCGAGCCAGAATTTCGGTCAGCGCATCATAGGCGGCGCGATCCCATAGCCGCTCGAAGGCTTCCCGTTCCGGGCCGAAATCGAAATGGCCGGCCGTCTCGTTTTGGCGCATGCGCGCCCGCAGCTTTGCGGTCTCCGTCTCATCCACCGTCCCGCCTTGGACCACCACGCCGTAGTCCACCGCCGCCGCTTCCACCGTGACGCTGCCCCGCTGCACGTCCCGCAGTACGCGCGCCGGATCGCGGGCCAGCGGGCTGCCGCGGCCGCCGCCGCCGGGGCCATGGAAATGCACCACGTCGCCCGGCTCGGCCGTAATCGTGTCGATGTTGCCGAGCACGCGTTCGCGGTCGGTACCCGGGTTGAGGATGAAGTTCGACGGCTGACCCGCCTTGCCGCCGAGGATGCCCCAGGGGCGAAAGCGGGTACGGTCGCGGTTGCGCGCGGTGATCCGGGTTCCGGGCGAGAACACCTTGAATTCGAGGATCGTGCCGAGGCCGCCGCGCGTCTCGCCGGCGCCGCCGGTATCCGGCGCAAGGCCGTAGCGGAGGATCTCGATCGGCACCTCCGCCTCGATCAATTCAACCGGCGTATTTTTGAGATAGGCGGCATCGGCGCCCGAGCCGTCCGGCCCGTCGCCGGCCGGCATACCGCCCGCGCCGCCGACCACCGGGTCGATTGCCGCGATTATCCGTTTGCCGCTGCGGTTATCGGTGGTCATCACGTTCACGATCGAGCTGGACCCGGCCGGCGCCGCCGGCATCCGGTCGGGCATCGCCAGGCCGAATGCGCCGAACACCAGACTGCGCAGCCGCCCGCAGGTCAGGCTGCGCATGCCGACGGCGGACGGAAACTGCGGATTGACGACCGTGCCCTCGGGCAGGATGCAGGTAAACGGCCGGGTCAGGCCGGCATTGAGCAGGATGTTCGGGTTCAGCGTATAGAGAACGTAATACACGCCGACCAGCATCAGGGTGTGATGCGGGTTGCCGCCGGTCGGCACGTTGATCGACGAGGCTGCCCTGATCGACGCACTAAGCTCGGGTCGGCTTGCCGGTGCGGGTCTCGATGTCTTTCAGTTGGAGCCTGGCGGCAATCCGCAGCTTGCCAAGCTCGACAACATTTTCATGCTACCGCACATTGGCAGTGCCACGCGCGAAACTCGAGATGCCATGGGTTTTCGAG
>CAYYBI010000492.1:0-6307 GCA_964469835.1 uncultured Rhodospirillaceae bacterium | reverse complement strand
CTTGTCGCGGGGCAGGCCGTCGTATTTCGGGCCGCCGACGGCACCGAGCAAAACCGCGTCCGCATCCTTGGCCGCCGCCAGCGTCTCGTCGGTCAGGGGCGTCCCATGGGCATCGACGGACGCGCCGCCGATCGGCCGCTCATCGATATCGAACCGCATGGCGCGGCGCTGCTCCATCCACTGGATGACGCGCTGTGTCTGATCCATGATTTCCGGTCCGACATAGTCGCCCGGCAATATCAGAAGTTTCTTGTTCGCGGCCATTCTCGCCTCTCGGTTCTTCTTGTTTGTTGTCGCGCCGGACCGCGAAACCGAATGGCGTTTCCGCAACGCCCGGCACCGTATGCTATTTTGAAATCTCGCGGATATCGACGAAATGCCCAGCGACCGCCGCAGCGGCCGCCATGGCGGGACTGACCAGATGGGTGCGCCCGCCGCGGCCCTGCCGGCCCTCGAAATTGCGATTGGAGGTCGAGGCGCAGCGCTCACCCGACTCGATCCGGTCATCGTTCATGCCGACGCACATGGAACATCCCGGCTCGCGCCACTCGAAACCCGCCTCGAGGAAAATCCGGTCAAGACCTTCCGATTCGGCAGCCAACTTCACCGGGCCGGATCCGGGCACCACGATTGCCTGAACCCCGTCGGCGACGTGCCGTCCTTCGGCGAACACGGCGGCGGCGCGCAAATCCTCGATCCGGCTGTTGGTGCAGGATCCGATGAAGACCCGGTCGACACCGATATCGGTCATCGGCGTTCCGGCGGCGAGCCCCATATAGTCGAGCGACCGCTGCATCGATTGCCGCCTGTCGGCGTTGTCGGCCTTCGCCGGATCCGGCACTTGACCGGCCACGGACACCACATCCTCCGGGCTCGTGCCCCAGGTCACTTGCGGCTGAATATCGGCCGCATCAATGCGGATGTTCTTGTCGAAGACCGCGCCGTCATCGGTCGGCAGGGTGCGCCAATAGGCCAGCGCCGCCTCCCAATCGTCGCCCTGCGGCGCGCGCGGCCGACCCTTCAGATAGGCGTAGGTGGTCTCGTCCGGCGCGATCATGCCCGCGCGGGCCCCCGCCTCGATCGTCATGTTGCAGACCGTCATCCGGCCCTCCATCGAAAGATCGCGGATCGCTTCTCCGGCGTATTCGATGGCGTGTCCCGTACCGCCCGCCGTTCCAATGCGGCCGATAACGGTCAGAATGAGGTCTTTTGCCGTGCAGCCCGCCGGCATCGGCCCGTCGATCAACACCCGAATCGTCCGCATCGGCTGCTGCACCAGGGTCTGGGTCGCCAGCACGTGTTCGACTTCCGACGTCCCGATGCCGAAGGCCAGCGTCCCGAAAGCGCCATGGGTCGCGGTGTGGCTGTCGCCGCAAACCAGCGTCGTGCCGGGTAGGGTGAAACCCTGTTCCGGACCCACGATATGTCCGATGCCCTGGCGCGTATCGAACAAGTCATAAAGTTCGACCCCGAAGGCCCGGCAATTCTCGACCATCGTCTCGAGCATGCGGCGCGCGTCCGGATCGGCGATTTCCTTGTCGCGATTGCGCGTCGGCACGACATGGTCGATCACCGCCATGGTCGCATCGATGCGCCGCACCGGCAGGCCGGCCAGCCGCATGGCCTCGAAAGCCTGCGGCGTCGAGCCTTCGTGAATCAAATGGCGGTCGATGTAGAGCCGGCTGGTGCCATCCGGTTCGGGCGCATGCACGAGATGGCTCTGCCAGATTTTTTCGTAGAGCGTGCGGGGTTGCGCCATCGCCCTACTCCGCCATTTCGCGCACATCGGCGAGCCGGCCGGCGATCGCCGCCGCTGCCGCCATCGCCGGGCTAACCAGATGGGTGCGTGCGTCGCGGCCCTGCCTTCCCTCGAAGTTGCGGTTCGACGTGGAGGCGCAGCGTTTCCCCGGGCCCACCCGGTCGGGATTCATACCGAGACACATAGAGCAGCCCGATTCGCGCCACTCGAATCCCGCCTCGAGAAACACCTTGTCCAGGCCTTCCTCTTCCGCCTGCCGCTTAATCAGGCTCGATCCCGGCGAGACCATCGCGTCGACGCCGGCCGCCACCTTCCGGCCCCTGATCACTTCGGCGGCGGCGCGCAGATCTTCGATCCGACTGTTCGTGCAGGAGCCGATGAACACATTGTCGATCGGAATTTCGGTCATCGGCGTGCCGGGCGTCAGCCCCATATAGTCGAGCGAGCGCCGGATCGCCGACTGCTTGTCCTCGGTTTCGCCATCGGCGGGATCGGGCACCTTGCCGGTGATCGGCACCACGTCCTCCGGGCTGGTGCCCCATGTGACCTGCGGCGCGATATCGCTCACATCGATCACCACTTCCTTGTCGTAGGTCGCGCCGTCGTCGGACGGCAGGGTCCGCCAATGGGCGACCGCCGCGTCCCATTCCGCACCGGTCGGCGACATCGGCCGGCCCTTGAGGTACTCGAACGTCTTGTCGTCGGGTGCAATCAGCCCGGCGCGCGCGCCCGCCTCGATCGTCATGTTGCTGACCGTCATGCGGCCTTCCACCGACAGGTCGCGAATGGCGCGGCCGCAATATTCGATGATATGGCCGGTGCCGCCGGCGGTGCCGAGCTTGCCGATGGTCGCCAGAATCAAATCCTTGCCGGTACAGCCGGGCGGCAGCGGGTCGTCCACCAGCACGCGCATGCTTTTCAGATCGGGTGCCCGCAATGTCTGGGTCGCCAGCACATGCTCGACCTCCGACGTTCCGATGCCGAAGGCGAGCGCGCCGAACGCGCCATGGGTCGCGGTGTGGCTGTCGCAGCAAACCACCGTCGTTCCCGGCAGGGTAAAGCCCTGCTCGGGCCCGATGACGTGGACGATGCCCTGCCGCGAGTCTAGCATGTCGAAAATCGGCACGCCGAACTCTTCGCAATTCCGGCTGAGCGTTTCCACCTGAAGCCGCGATTCGGCATCTTCGATGCCCTTGCTCCGGTCGGTGGTGGGAACGTTGTGATCGGCCACCGCAAGGGTCAGGTTCGGCCGCCGCACCGTGCGTCCGGTCATCCTCAAGCCCTCGAAGGCCTGCGGCGAGAGCACTTCATGGATCAGGTGGCGGTCGATGTAGAGAATATTGACCCCATCCTCCAGCTCCGCGACGAGATGGCCGTGCCAGATCTTTTCGAACAGCGTCCGGGGATTTGCCATGCCCTCAGCCTCCCCCGGCTCAGCGATAAAGCCAGGGTTGCTGCTGACGCTGTTTTTCCTCGAACGCGTCGATTATTTCCACCTTCTGCATCGTCAGGCCGATATCGTCGAGCCCGTTCAACAGGCAATCGCGCCGGAACTCGTCGATCTTGAATTTGATCTTGGCGCCGTTCGGCCGGGTGATCTCCTGGCTTTCGAGATCGACCGTCAATTCCGGATTCTCCTTGTCGGCGGCGTCGGCCATCAAGGCTTCCAGCTCGTCTTTCGACACGGTGACCGGCAGGATGCCGTTCTTGAAACAGTTGTTGTAGAAGATGTCGGCGAAGCTGGTCGAGATGACGCAGCGAACACCGAAATCCAGTAGCGCCCAGGGGGCGTGCTCGCGCGACGACCCGCATCCGAAATTGTCACCGGCGACGATGATCTCTGCCTTGCGGTAGGGTTCCTGATTGAGCACGAATTCCGGCTTCTCGCTGCCATCGGTGTTGAACCGCAATTCCTCGAACACCACCTTGCCGAGGCCGGTTCGCTTGATCGTGCGCAGATGCAGCTTCGGAATGATCTGATCGGTGTCGATGTTGATCATGTTCATCGGCGCCGCGATGCCGGTCAGCTTGACAAATTTTTCCATTCGAACGCTCCCTTCTCGAAATTCTTATTTTCGGCGCGCGCGCAGCGCCCACATCATCGCCGGAAGTGGGCCTTCGTCGGCAAACGCGTCTTCGGCAACTTGCGCGGAGTCCCTGTCGAACCCGGATGATAGATCGACGACCCAGCCCTGGCTCCGCAGATCCCGTCCGAACACCCTGTCGATGCCGGCAAGCGGCGCCTTCTGCAAGGCGGTGCCGCCCCCGAACCCTTTGTCCCGCCGGCTCATTTCAACAACTCCCGAACGTCGGTCAACCGGCCGGTCACCGCGGCGGCCGCCGCCATTGCCGGGCTGACGAGATGGGTTCGCCCGTCGCGGCCCTGGCGTCCGACGAAATTCCGGTTGGTCGTCGAGGCGCAGCGCTCGCCCGGATCCAAGCGGTCGGTATTCATGGCGAGGCACATGGAACAGCCCGGTTCCCGCCACTCGAAGCCCGCCGCAATCAGAATGTCGGCGATGCCTTCGTCTTCGGCCTGCTGCTTCACGAGGCCCGACCCGGGCACGATCATCGCGCGCACGCCGTCCGCGACCTTGCGCCCCTTCGCCACCGCGGCGACATCGCGCAAATCCTCGATCCTGCCGTTGGTGCAGGAACCGACGAACACCCGGTCCACCGTGATATCGGACATCGGCGATCCGGGTGTCAGTCCCATATAGTCCAGCGCCTGCTGCATGGCCGCGCGCTTTTCCGCGTTGGCCGCTTCCTTCGGATCCGGCACGACACCGGTGATTGCTACCACGTCTTCCGGGCTGGTGCCCCATGTCGTCTGCGGCACGATTTCCGAGACGTCGAGGGTCATTTCGCTGTCGTAGCGCGCGCCCGGATCGGACGGCAGCGTCTTCCAATAGGCAACCGCCGCATCCCATACGGCCCCTTTCGGCGCCATCGGCCGGTCCTTGAGATAGGCGAAGGTTTTCTCGTCCGGCGCGATCAGGCCGGCCCGTGCGCCGGCCTCGATGGTCATGTTGCTGACGGTCATGCGCCCTTCCATCGACAGCGCCTCGATCGCCGGTCCGGCATATTCGACCACGTGGCCGGTGCCGCCCGCGGTCCCGAGCTTGCCGATGACCGCGAGGATAAGATCCTTGGCGGTGCAGCCAAAGGGCAAATCCCCGTTGACCGTTATCCGCATGCTTTTGGCCGGCGCCTGGATCAGCGTCTGGGTCGCCAGGACGTGCTCGACCTCCGAGGTGCCGATCCCGAAGGCCAATGCTCCGAAGGCGCCATGTGTCGCGGTATGGCTGTCGCCGCAGACCAGCGTCGTTCCCGGCAGGGTAAAGCCCTGTTCAGGACCGATGATATGGACGATGCCATTGCGCGGATCCTCGACCTGGAACAGTTCGACCCCGAATTCGGCGCAATTGTTCCGCAGCGTTTCGATCTGCAGGATCGAGTCCTCGGGAATTCCTTCGCTGCGGTCGGTCGCGATGTTGTGGTCGATCACCGCGAGTGTGGCATCCGGCCGGCGCACCGCGCGCCCGGCCTGCCGCAAGCCTTCATAAGGCTGCGGCGTGGTGACTTCATGGGTCAGGTGCCGGGCGATGTAGAGCAGGCAAGTCCCGTTGTCCTGCACATCGACCAGATGGCCGTCCCAGATCTTCTCAAACAAAGTGCGCGGTTTTGCCATCGCGCTTCTCCATGCTCCCGTGTCCGCCGATTGGCGGTGGTTATTTTCCCGTCTCGGGCGCTTCCGGCGCCTCTGCCTCGGCCATGGCCGCCTTGTTGGCCCGGTCCGTCGCCTCGTCCTGCGCGCGCCGCTGGCCCGTATCCTCGGCGATGCGGGCGGACTTGCCGCGACGGCCACGCAAATAATACAGCTTGGCCCGTCGCACCGATCCACGGCGAACGACTTCGATCGAGTCGATCCGCGGACCGTACAACGGGAACACCCGCTCGACACCTTCGCCGTAGCTGATTTTCCGCACCGTGAACGAACTGTTCAAGCCGGCATTTCTGCGGCCGATACACACGCCTTCAAAGGCCTGAATACGCTCGCGCGTGCCTTCGATCACCCGCACGTTGACCCGGACGGAATCGCCAGGACGGAAGGTCGGCACCTGCCGCTGCGCCGAGATTTTCTCGAGCTGTTCTTGTTCGATCTTCTGAATGATATTCATGGCTTCATCCTCACTCGCTAAATCTGTGCGCTATGGCGCGACCAAAGGTCTGGCCGGCGCTCTTGCGTAATTTTCTCGGCTTGCGCGCGCCGCCAGGCGCGGACCTTCTCGTGGTGGCCCGAGACCAACACCTCGGGCACGAAGCGGCCCTGCCAGTCGGCGGGACGCGTGTAATGGGGATATTCCAGCAGACCGGATTCGAAACTTTCCTCGGCAAGCGACACCGTGGCGCCCATGACGCCCGGCAGCAGCCGGACACAGGCGTCGATCAGGGCAAGCGCCGCCGGCTCGCCGCCCGACAGCACGAAATCACCCAGACTCACCTCAACCATGGCCCGCGCTTCGATTACCCGCTCGTCGACGCCTT
>CAYYBI010000491.1:0-3045 GCA_964469835.1 uncultured Rhodospirillaceae bacterium | reverse complement strand
GCGGCCGCCCTGGCGGCGGGGCGAATGCTCGGGTTGAACAAGGCGGAGATGCACCATGCGCTGGCACTCGCGATCGTGCCGCATATCGCGTTGAACCAAACGCGCGCCGGACAACTCTCCATGTGGAAGGGAATGGCCGGCCCCTATGCAGCGAAGCAGGGGTTGTTCGCGGCGATGATGGCGCAGGCCGGCATGACCGGCCCGGAAAATCCCTATGAAGGGGATTTCGGCGTCTGGACTCAAACCATGGGCGAGCCCTACCTGGTCAAGGTTCCGCAACGCTTCAAAGGTCATCGATTCGCCGTGGGCCAGACTAATATCAAGCGGTTTCCCGTCCGTGACGCCATCCAGATTCCGATCATTGCGGCGCTGGAATTGCGTCAGAAAATCGACATCCAGAATATCGAAACGCTTCGCATCGATACTTATGCCAAACATTTCGGCGCCCAGATGAAAGATCCGGCGCTGTGGTCCCCGAAAACCCGGGAGACGGCCGACCATTCGCTTCCCTTCGCGGTCGCAGCGGCGCTGATCGACGGCGAGGTAACGCCCGAAACGTTCGAACGCGAACGCTTTCTCGACAAGGATATCGCGGCACTGATGAAACGCCTGCGGATCGAACTTGTGGACGCTTTCGACAAAGTCGCACCGGCGACCCGCAGCTGCAGGCTGGTGGCGACGCTCACCGACGGCAAGACCGTCGAAACGCAACACCGGCAAACGCCGGCGGATATCGAACGCGGGCCGAGCAAGACCGAGATCGAAGAAAAGTTTCATCGTCTTGCCGGGCGGACGCTCGACAGCACCCAGCGCAAGGGCATGTTGCGGTGTATCAATGAGCTCGAAAAATTGGCAACCGTCGATGCACTGATCGATTTAACGGCGGTGTAAACCGCTGCGCCGGGAGACCGGCGTGAAATTGTCGGCCCGTGCTGATCATGCGAGAGTACGGAAAACTTGAAATAAGCCCGGGGAACAAACACCAATGCCCAGCCAAAAAAATTTGCCCAAGGTCGGTGTTATCGGCACCGGAGGAACGATTTCCTCCGTCGGGCGCGACTCACTCGACATTGCTAAATACTCGGAAACCGGGAAAAAATACGAAGTCGACGAGCTGTTGGCGCAATTCCCGGAAACGAATACAGTCGCGGATATCACGCCGGTCCGGTTCCGCGCGGTCGGCAGCACCGATATCGGTCCGACCGAATGGCTGGAGCTCAATGAAAAGGTTCACCGGCTGGCGGCGGAGACACCGGACCTCGCCGGAATCGTCATCACACACGGCACCGCGACGCTTGAGGAGACCGCCTATTTCCTGAACCTGACGGTCAAGGTCGAGATACCCGTGGTCATCGTCGGTGCGCAACGCCCGGCAAGCAGCCTGAGCACCGACGCCGGGCTCAACCTTGTCAACGCGTTGCGCCTCGCGGGATCGGCGGAAGCGCGCGGACTCGGCGTACTGGTCATGCTCAACGACGAGATCCACGCGGCGCGCGATGTCACCAAGACGTCAACGATGCGGCTGCAGACATTCCGAAGCCCCGACTTCGGCGTGCTCGGTCATGCGGATGCGGACCGGATCGCGATTTACCGCCGGCCGGTACGCCGCCATGCACCCGACACCGAATTCGACGTGCGCGGATTGGAGTCGCTGCCGCGCGTCGACATCTCCATGTCCTATGGCGGATCGGACGGTGCGGCGGTCGCCGCATTTGCCGACGCCGGAGCGCAAGGAGTGGTCGCGGCGGGCCTGCTGCCAGGCTTCAATACACCGGCGGAACACAAGGCATTTGAAGCCGCCGTCGGAAGAGGCCTGGTCATGGTCCAGAGCACGCGCGGTTTGAGCGGTCGCCTCGTTGAACTCAAATCCCGTCGGCCCGCCGGCTGCGTACTCGCCGATAATTTGCGGCCGCAGAAAGCGCGCATCCTGCTCATGCTGGCGCTGACGAAGACCCGCGATCCGGCAGCGATCCAACAAATGTTCGATACCTATTGACCGATACGGATGCATGGTGATTGCTTGTCTCATGCCGGAATATTCGTAGTGATGCGCGCCCCCGAAAGGCAATCCGAAAAATGAGTGAAAATTTCTGATGAAATTGTACTACACGCCGCAATCACCCTACGCGCGTATCGCCCGCGTTCTTGCCGTGGAATTGGGCCTGGACGACCGGATCGCCCTGGTGGAGGCCAGCTTGCGGAATCCAGAGGCCGATTTCCTGCAAATTAGCCCGGTCGGGCGCGTGCCCGTTGTGGAGACCGACGACGGTACGGTTATTGGCGAATCCTCCGTGGTATGCGGCTATCTCAACAGCCTGAAGCCCGGCGCCAATGTCGTTCCGGGATTCGGACCTGACGACTTGCCACAGCAACGGCTGCGCTCCCTCGCCATGGGCTTGATGGAAGGCATCGTAACCTGGTTTCGCGAGGCCCGGCGCAACGACAATGCTTCTGAAGCGGTCTTGCAACTCGAATCTTTACGCGCCGAACGCACGCTCGATTTGTTCGAGCAGGAGGCAGCTGCCGGCAATCTGAACGGCCCGCTGTCAATCACGCAAATTACATTGGCTTGCACACTTGGCTGGTGCGATGTGCGGCATACCGGTTGCGATTGGCGCACCGGCCGGCCGAAGCTGGTCACCTGGTTCGAGGAATTCGAGCAACGGCCGTCGATGCAATATACCATGCCGCCGTCCATATAGCGGGACAGTCGATAATGCAGTTTGCTGACTCGTTGATTCAGGGCACCCTGGTCCAACGCTACAAGCGATTTCTGAGTGACATCGAGATGACGGACGGCAAAACCGTAACCGCCCATTGCGCCAATCCCGGATCGATGATGGGGCTCGCGGAACCGGGCTCCGAGGTCTGGCTGTCGCCCAACCGGAACCCGAAGGCGAAACTGGATTGGCGCTGGGAGCTGGTTCGCGTCGGCGCGCATCTTGTCGGCATCAACACCAGCCACCCCAATGCAATCGTCGCCGAAGCAATCGATGCGGGACACATCGCCGAGCTGACCGGATACGATACGCTGCAACGCGAGGT
>CAYYBI010000490.1:0-9441 GCA_964469835.1 uncultured Rhodospirillaceae bacterium | reverse complement strand
GGAGCCGATGAAGGCTGCGTCATCGAGCGGACCGAGACCGACGCCTGGCTGCACGAGGCCCCGGCCAGCGCGGCCAATCACTGGCTGACCAAGAGCCTGCGCGGCCGCCCCCGCGGTATCGACAGCCCGCGGCGGCACCGGATGATGAGCGGCCTGTGCCGCAACGCGCAGGCCGAGTTCGACTGGCTGATCGATCCCGTGCTCAATCCCGATACACGGCTTGGCGTCGTCGCCAACCCGGCCTCGGGGCATCTGTTGGTCCAGGGATGGGAAAGCGACGGCCCGGCGACCGAGGTGTTTCGTCTCGCAGCCGACTGACACCACATAGGCCCGGGCTGGCCACAGCCAGAACGCTGTAAAACCGTTGACTCGCACGCCGGCGCGAGTATAGTCCCGCCGCGAGACAAATAGCCTCAAACGCATCCGATATTAGGGATTTCCCCCGGCGGCCAACGTCGCGGGCGGCATCGAGTGACAGATCCATGTATGCAGTGATCAAGACAGGCGGCAAACAGTACAAGGTTGCCAAGGACGACCTCATCGCGGTCGAGAAGCTCGACGCGGAAAACGGCGCATCGGTGGAGCTGACCGAGGTTCTGTTGGTCGGCAACGGCAAGGACCAGACCACGGGAACGCCGCTGGTCGACGGCGCAACCGTCGCCGCCGAGGTGGTGACGCAGACGCGCGGCAAGAAGATCCTCGTCTTCAAGAAAAAGCGCCGCAAGGATTACCGCCGGACGCGCGGTCACCGTCAGCTCGTGACCATGCTGCGGATCACCGATATTTTGACCGACGGCAAGAAGCCAGCGAAAAAAGCGGCGGCAGCGGCACCGAAGGCGGAGGCCAAGCCGGCAGCGGCGCCGAAAGCAGAAACCAAGCCGGCGCCGACGCCGAAAGCGGAAACCAAGCCAGCAGCGGAACCGAAACCGGAAGCCAAACCGGCCCCGAAGGCGAAAGCCGATGCCAAACCGGCCGAAAAGGCGCCAGCCAAACCGAAGGCCAAACCGGTAGCCAAGAAGCCGGCGGCAAAGACCGAGACCAAGGCCAAACCCGCCGCAAAGAAACCGGCAGCGAAGAAGCCCGCAGCCAAGAAACCGGCGGCCAAGAAGCCCAAGGAGTAAGCGCAATGGCACATAAAAAGGCAGGCGGTAGCTCACGAAACGGCCGTGATTCAGCGGGCCGGCGGCTCGGCGTCAAGAAATACGGCGGCGAGGCCGTGATTCCCGGCAATATCATCGTGCGCCAGCGCGGCACCAAGGTTCATCCCGGCCGCAATGTCGGCATGGGCAAGGACCATACGCTGTTCGCGCTGGTCGATGGCAAAGTGGCGTTTCACAAGACACGCGTGCGAACCACCGTACATGTGGAACCGGCCGGCGTACCGGCAGCGGAATAAACTCGGTGGAGGAGCCACCGATGGTGGCTCCCAGCGAAGCACGAACCGAATTGTGGAGGGAGATGGCGGGCCATCTCCCTTTTTCATTCCTCCCGACGGAGGGCAGGTTCGTGGAATTGTTTCTGAAAACAGACCGGCTTACGCTCCGGCCGTTCCGGCCTGAAGACGCCCCGGCGGTACAAAGGCTCGCCGGCAACTGGAAAGTGGCGCGCATGACCGCACGCATCCCCTACCCCTATCCCGGCGGCGCGGCCGAAGCCTGGATTGCGGGTCACGACGCGGAACGCGCCGATGGGACGGCCTATCCCTTCGCCATCGATCTGGCGGAAAGGCTCGTCGGGGCCGCCGGCGTCATGCGCAGCACGGAAACGGAGCACGAGCTCGGCTATTGGATCGGCGAACCATGGTGGGGCCAGGGCGTCGCCACCGAAGCGGCCCGGCGTCTAACCCAATTCGCCTTCGAGGACCTTTGCGCCGACCGGCTGCTGGCGCGGCACCATGTCGACAATACCGCCTCCGGACGCGTCCTCCGTAAATGTGGATTCCGGCATGTGAATGACGGATATTCATGGTCTACGGCACATGGTAAGGACGTCCCGATACGCCAGTTCGTCCTGACCCGCGACCGGGCCGTCAACCAATCGGGGCCGAGATGAAGTTTCTCGACCAGGCCAAGATCTACGTGGAGAGCGGCAATGGCGGCGCCGGATGCGTTTCCTTTCGCCGTGAACGCAATATCCCGCGCGGCGGACCGGATGGGGGCAATGGCGGACGCGGCGGCGACGTTATTGTGGAAGCGGTCGACGGGCTCAACACGCTGATCGACTACCGCTACCGCCAGCATTTTCGCGCAAAGGGCGGCCAGCATGGCCAGGGCAGGCAACGCTCCGGCGGTGCGGGGACGCCGGCGGTCCTGCACGTTCCGGCGGGGACCCAGATTCTGGCCGAGGACAATGAGACGCTGCTCGCCGACCTCTCCGAGGTCGGGCAACGGCTGGTGCTGCTCGAAGGCGGCGACGGCGGCTTCGGCAATCTCCATTTCAAGAGTTCGACCAATCGGGCGCCGCGGCGCGCCGATCCCGGCCAGTCCGGCAGCGACATGTGGATATGGCTGCGCCTTAAACTGCTCGCCGATGCGGGGCTGGTCGGATTACCCAATGCGGGAAAATCGACGTTCCTCTCGGCCACGACGCGCGCCCAACCCAAGATCGCCGACTATCCCTTCACCACGCTTCACCCGCAACTCGGTGTGGTCTATGTCGATGGACGCGAATTCGTGCTGGCCGATATCCCCGGGCTGATCGAAGGCGCCCATCGGGGACAGGGGCTCGGCGACCGCTTTCTCGGCCATGTCGAGCGCTGCAGCGTCCTGCTGCATCTCATCGACGGCACTCAGCCCGACGTTGACCAGGCCTATCGTACCATTCGGCACGAGCTGCAGGCCTACGACGCCGGCCTCGCCGAAAAGCCCGAGATCATCGGCCTGAACAAATGCGATGCCATGACCGAAGCCGAAATCGCCGACCGAAGCGCCGCGCTCGCCGCCGTCGCATCGGCCCCGGTGCTCGCCCTCTCAGGGGTCGCCGGCGATGGCGTCGAGACGGTCTTGCGCACGCTCCTGGGCGAGATCGATCGCCACCGTGCCGATGAAGCTGCCGCCGTGGCCGGTTCGACGGCGGAAACGACTAGCCGGAGCTGGACGCCATGACCGATTTGCATGGCATGGGGAAACGACTGGTCGTGAAGATCGGATCGTCCTTGCTGGTGGACGACGACACCGGCGAGGTCCGGCAGACTTGGCTGAATGCCCTGGCGGAGGACATCGCCGACTGCCAGAGCCGGGGACGGGAAGTCCTGATAGTTTCCTCGGGCGCAATTGCCGCCGGCCGGCGCCATCTCGGCCTGACCGACACAAGCCGCTCGCTTCGCTTGGAAGAAAAGCAGGCGGCGGCCGCAACCGGCCAGATCCGGCTCGCCCACGCCTACCAGCAGGCGCTGGCGCACCACAACATCACGGTGGCGCAGATCCTGCTGACGCCGGACGATACGGAAGAACGCCGGCGCCACCTCAACGCGCGGAGCACCTTGGTACAGCTTTTGGCCTTGCGGGCGGTGCCGCTGATCAACGAAAACGACACCGTGGCCACGGCGGAGATCCGGTTTGGTGACAACGACCGGCTGGCCGCGCGCGTCGCCGCGATGGTATCGGCGGATAGCCTGATCCTGCTGTCCGACATCGATGGCTTGTATGACAGAGACCCCCGCCACAACCCGGCGGCCCGTCATCTGGATCTGGTGACCGAAATCACGCCGGAGATCGAGGCGATGGCAGGGCATGCGGCCTTGGGATATTCCTCGGGCGGCATGGTGACCAAATTGCAGGCGGCCCGCATTGCGACCGCGGGCGGCAGCCGCATGGCGATCGCCGATGGGCGGGGGATGCATCCCCTGCGGGGGCTCGACGACGGCGCGCCGTGCACCTGGTTCGCCGCCACGGCAACACCGCTGACCGCACGCAAGACGTGGATCGCCGGGGCGCTCAATCCGGTCGGCGCAATCACGGTGGACGCAGGCGCGGAACGCGCGCTGAGCGGTGGGAAAAGCTTGCTGCCGGCCGGCGTTACCGGCGTCTCCGGGCAGTTCGGCCGGGGCGACGCGGTGCGGATCAAATCCGCCGACGGGCGCGAGATCGGCTGTGGCCTGTCCGCGTATTCGAGCGTTGACGCGGGCCGGATCGCTGGCCACAAGAGCCGTGAAATCGAGGCGATTCTTGGCTATCGTGGCCGGGACGAGATGATCCACCGGGATGATCTCGTCCTGAATGGATAAGAGGGACCAGGTCGATGGATAACGGCGCAGAAAAGCCCGCGGAAAGGGCCGAAGGGGTCGAGAACCAGGTTCGGCGCATCGCCATCCAGGCTCGGGATGCGGCGCGGGCCCTGGCGGTCGCCGATAGCGATGCCAAGATTACCGCCCTGCGCGCCGCCGCCGCGGCCATCCGCGGCAACGCCGCACCGCTGCTCGAAGCAAACGCGAAGGATCTGGCCTACGCTCGCGAAAAGGAGCTGACTGAGGCGATGACCGACCGGCTCCTGCTGGACCAGGCCCGGATCGAGGCGATGGCCGAAGGACTGGAACAGGTGGCCGATCTGCCGGACCCGGTCGGCGATATCATGGCGGAATGGGAGCGGCCGAACGGTCTGCGGATCGCTCGCGTGCGGGTTCCGCTCGGTGTCATCGGCATCATTTACGAATCCCGGCCCAATGTTACCGCCGATGCGGGCAGCCTGTGCCTGAAAGCCGGCAATGCGGCGATCCTGCGCGGCGGGTCGGAAAGCCTCCACTCCTCGACCGTGATCGCCGATTGCCTGCGCGACGGGTTGCGCCAGGCGAATCTTCCTGTCGATGCGGTGCAGCTGGTACCGACCCGGGACCGGGCAGCCGTCGGCGCCATGCTCCGGATGGCCGATTTGATCGATATTATCGTGCCGCGCGGCGGCAAATCCTTGATCGAGCGGGTGATGGCGGAGTCCCGGATTCCGGTGATCGCGCACCTGGAAGGGAATTGTCACGTTTATGTTCACGAAGGCGCCGATCCGGCGATGGCGCGCGATGTCACGCTCAACGCGAAAATGCGCCGTCCCGGTGTTTGCGGTGCGGCGGAATCCCTGCTTATCGACCGGGCGGCCGCCGAAAGCCAACTCCCCGGCATCGTCGACGCCTTGAGCGAAGCGGGATGCGAAGTGCGCGGCGACGATCGCGCCCGCGCCATCGACCCCCGTGTTACCCCCGCGACGGAGCAGGATTGGGATACGGAATACCTCGACGCGATCATTTCGGTAAAAATCGTCGATGGACTACCGGACGCCATCGATCACATCAACCGGCACGGCTCGCACCACACGGATTCGATCGTTACCCAGGATCAATCGGCCGCGGACACCTTCCTGCAGCGCATCGACAGCAGCATCGTCCTGCACAATGCCTCGACGCAATTCGCCGACGGCGGCGAATTCGGCATGGGGGCGGAAATTGGCATTTCAACCGGCAAACTGCATGCCCGCGGGCCCGTCGGCGCCGAACAGCTCACCAGTTTTAAATACGTGGTCCGCGGCGAAGGCCAAGTAAGGCCCTGATGATCGTGCAATTCCTGTCCGCGGCGCCGTGAGCCGCCCGCACCTGAAAAGACCGCACCCGCATCGCCGTAGCAAACGCCTCCGGCGCATCGGTCTGTTGGGCGGCTCCTTTAATCCCGCCCATGAAGGACATCTCCACATCAGCCGCATGGCGTTGCAGCGGCTCGCCCTGGACGAAATCTGGTGGCTGGTCTCGCCGCAGAACCCTCTCAAGCCGAGCGTGGGCATGGCGCCGCTGGCGGCCCGGCTGGACTCTGCCGCGGGCATGGCGCGCCACCCGCGCATCCGTGTCACCGATCTCGAGCAGCAGCTTGGCACCCGCTATACCGTGGATACGCTGCAGGCGCTGTGCCGCCGTCGCCGGGACTGCCGCTTCATATGGCTCATGGGTGCGGACAACCTTGGGCAAATGCCACAATGGAAATCCTGGACAGCGATTTTCGGAATGGTCGGAATAGCGGTGTTTGCGCGCCCGAATTACTCTCTTAAAGCGTTGTCGGGAATAGCTGCGTCGCGATATGCCAAATTTCGGCTGCCCGAACGGGCCGCGGCGCGCCTGGCGATAGGAAATCCGCCTGAATGGGTATTTCTTAGGGTAAGATTGCACCCCGCTTCATCGACCGCTATAAGGGCGGGCCTCACGGATCGGCAGGAACCGCCGCAAGCAAACACGACGAACGGCGGTTCGACGGAAAGATTGGGGAACAGATCATAGCATCGAAAAAGCCAAATTCGGCGGAGTCACCGCCACTCTTAACGCTTATCGAGCAGTCGTTGGATGACGACCAAGCGATCGATACCAGCATCATCGACCTTCAAGGCAAGACCAGCATCGCCGACCATATGGTCGTTGCGTCGGGCCGCTCGCATCGGCACGTGGGCGCGATGACGGAGCATCTGGTTCGCCGCCTCAAGACGGAAGGGTATGGTCCGGTTTCGGTGGAAGGCCAGACCCATTGCGACTGGGTGCTAATCGATGCGGGAGACGTGCTGGTGCATCTCTTCCGCCCGGAGGTTCGCGAATTCTACAAGCTCGAAAAACTCTGGGGCCAGGTGCCTCCGGACAGCGTCCACCGCATCAGCGGTTCGGCGAGCTGACCGGCCGGGCCCCGGGCGACCGGTGCGCATTGTCATCGCCGCGGTTGGACGCGCCCGGAAAGGTCCAGAGCAGGCGCTCATTGACGGCTACCGGCAGCGTTTGCGCTGGCCCATTGAAATCCGCGAGGTAGAGGAAAGACGGCCGCTGGATACGGCCGGCCGCAAGCGGCGCGAAGCGACGCTGCTGCGCGCCGCAATTCCGGCGGATGCAATGATTGTCGCCCTTGATGAGTGTGGCAAATCCCTCGACAGCGAAGTCTTCGCCGCACAGCTCGGCCAATGGCAAGACACCGGAATTCGCGATATCGCGTTCCTGATCGGCGGTGCCGACGGCCTTGACCAAGATCTTCGCGCCCAGGCCGCGCTTGTGATCGCGCTGGGGCCAATGACCTGGCCGCACCTGTTGGCGCGGTCGATGCTGGTCGAACAGCTGTACCGGGCGGAATGTATCCTGGCCGGTCACCCCTACCATCGCAGCTGAGGTCCGATACCGGCCTGAAATCGGCGGGTCGCGGCTTAAATTGCGGCTAACCGGCGAAAAAGCACTACCGTGAACGCCCCCGGCGGACGAATTTTAGGTATCTCACAATCGGGAGAGACCGTTTCCAATTCCCTTGATTCCGAGTATTCTCCGGCCATCTATTAACCCGGCCGCCGACGCCGAAACTGACAGTTCCGCCGATGAACAGAATTACGCCCATTCGTCCCGTCCTGCTTTGCGTCCTCGACGGTTGGGGCGAACGAGCCGAGACCGAAAACAACGCAATCCGATTGGCGCCCACACCGGTGTGGGACCGGCTGAAGGCGACCTCGCCGCATGGCAAACTCGACGCCTCGGAGCGGCATGTCGGATTGCCGGCCGGCCAGATGGGCAATTCCGAGGTTGGCCACATGAATCTCGGCGCCGGCCGCGTCGTCTTGCAGGACCTACCGCAGATCGACGCCGCGCTGGAGGACGGCTCGCTGGCCAGTCGCCCGGCCCTGCTGGCATTCATCGGCGACTTGCAAAAAACCGGCGGCACCGCGCATCTTCTGGGATTGATGTCGCCCGGTGGTGTGCACTCGCATCAGAAACATATGGCGGGACTTGCCAACATCCTCCGCGAAGCCGGGGTTCCCGTGATCGTGCATGCCTTGCTCGATGGCCGAGATACACCGCCGAAAAGTGCTGCTGACTATCTCAAGACCTTTATGGCCGATGCTCCCGGCATCCCGCTTGGCACCGTCTGCGGCCGTTATTTCGCCCTGGACCGGGACCAGCGGTGGGAGCGGGTTGCCCAGGCCTATCATGCGCTGGTGACCGCAAAGGGCACGCCGGCAGAGGATGCCGCCGCGGCGATCGAGGCGGCCTACGCCGCCGACCAGACCGATGAATTCGTCGAACCGGCGATCATCGGCGGCTACCAGGGCATGAAGGACGGCGACGGGCTGCTGATGGCCAATTTTCGCGCCGACCGGGCGCGCGAAATCCTGACGTCTCTGCTGGACCCGGCGTTTGACGGCTTTGCGCGACAGCGCACGGTGTCCTTTGCCGCCGCGGCCGGGATGGTCGAATACTCGGAAGCGCTGAACGGCTTGATGACGAGCCTGTTCCCGCCGCAACGCCTGGCCAAGGTGTTGGGAGACGTGCTCTCGACCGCGGGGATGACCCAGCTTCGCATCGCCGAGACCGAAAAATACGCCCATGTGACGTTTTTCTTCAACGGCGGCGAAGAACGCGTATTTCCAGGCGAAGAACGTATTTTGATCCCGTCGCCGAAGGTGGCGACCTATGACCTGCAACCCGAAATGTCCGCCGTGGAGGTGACGGACAAACTGGTCGCCGCGATCGAGGACGGCCGATTCGATTTCATTCTGGTGAACTTCGCCAACACCGACATGGTCGGCCATACCGGCATCCTGGAAGCGGCGATCAAGGCGGTTTCGACGGTGGACAGCTGTCTCGGACGGCTCGATGCGGCAATTCGGAAAGCGGGCGGCGTCATGTTGATCACTGCGGATCACGGCAATGCCGAACAAATGAGCGACCCCGAGACCGGGCAGCCGCATACCGCACATACCAGCAATGTGGTGCCTTTGGTTCTTGCCGGCAAATTCCAGGAAATTGCGGGTCTGCATGACGGCAAACTCGCGGATATCGCCCCGACGGTGCTGGAGTTGATGGGCTGCGAAAAACCGGCCGAGATGACCGGAAATTCTTTGATCATTCATGCCGGGGAGCGGCGTGAAGCGGGCTGAAATGCATGCTCGGACAGCCCAGATTCGGGGAGCGCTGTCAGTTATCCTACTCGTGATCGTCGGCATGGGGACGGGCGCCATTGCCATGCCCGCATCCGCTCAAAGCCGCGGCGAATTGGAAAAACTCGAGAATGAGATCAAGGCGACCCGTGGCCGCGAGGCCGAACTCAATCAAAAATCGCGGGCGCTCGCCAAGGAACTCGACGCGTTGCGGGGCCGGCTCATCGCTGGCGCGCGTGCGTCCCATGAGGGGGAAGCACGGCTGACCCGGCTCGAAACCGATCTTCGGGAAACCAAGGCAACCGTTCGGGCGCGCGAACAGGCGCTGCTGCAACGCCGGCGCCAATTGACGGCTACTTTGAGCGTCCTGGAACGATTATCGCGCAACCCGCCGCGCGCACTGATGCTGTCGAATGGCAAACCGATCGAGGTCGTCCGGCGGACCATGCTGCTTCGGGCCACGCTTCCCACGATCCAACATCGCGCCAACGATCTTCGGGAAGAAATCGTCGAATTGAACGACACCCGGACCGCACTTGCGCACCAGCTTACTGAATTGCGGGACGCCGGCCG
>CAYYBI010000489.1:0-24033 GCA_964469835.1 uncultured Rhodospirillaceae bacterium | reverse complement strand
CCGCCAGGGCCAGCACGCCGATGCTTACCGGATTGCGGATCGACCACGCGGCGAGGCCGCCGCCCTGATGCATTGGTTCGTCCGGACGATCCGGCGTTTCGATGGACATTACCGTTGCCCCGAATATTTGGCGCCGCCGCTCAACTGGTCTTTCCCTTGCCCGGATTCCAGTCGGGTTTCTTGCCGTGCTTACCGGTTATCGATACCGCGATGCCCGGCCGGATATCGAGGAAGCCGCGAACGACAATCTTGTCGCCTTCCTCGAGCCCGTCGAGCGCCTCCACATTGTCATCCATACGAAGCCCGGTGCGCACCCGCCGGCGCTGAGTCTTGCCGTCAATAACGACGTAGACATACTCGCCCTTATCATCGTGTCGAAGCGCGGCGAAGGGGACGACTTTGCGCTGTATTTCAGGCGTGCGCAGCGTAACGCGGCACAGCTGACCGCTTTTGGCGCCCGGCGGCACCGGGTCGAGTACGACCTCGACGACGCCGAGACGTGTGCGCGGATCGATCGTGGGATGAATTCGCCGGATATGTCCGGTCCATACTTGATCGCCCAAGGCGTCGATCCTGACCTCCACGGCGTCGCCCTTTTTGAGGCGGGGCAACATCAATTCGGAAACAGATACCTTGGTGTAGAGCGACGTTGGGTCGATTACCGTTAGCAGATGGGTGTTGCGCGGCGCGATGTCACCAGGTTGGGCATGCCGCTCGGTAACAATTCCATCAAACGGCGCACTAATTTCGCTATAGGCAAGCCGCGTCCGGACCAATGTTTCTTCGGCAATCGCGACACTGTACTGGGTCACCGCTTGGTCAAATCTCTCCTGTGTCGTGATCCGCTTTTTGGCGAGCTTTTTTATGCGTTTGAGGTCCGCCTCGGCGAGCTTGCGCGATGCGGTGGCTTTTTCGAGTTGAGCGGTCAGCAGGAGGCGATCCATCCGAACGAGAACCTGTCCCTTCGCGACGACGGCGCCCTCGAAGACGGACAGTTGATCGATCCGCCCTTCTTCCTGATTGAACAGGCGCACGCTGCGCCGTGCGGCCAGCGATCCCGTGCGAACGGTTTCATGCCGTAATGGCTTGGCGCCAACGATCATGATCTCGACCAGATGCGTGGGCTTTTTCTTCTTGGCACTGCGAGCGCCGGTCTTCGCTGGATCATCGCACCCGGCAAGGAAGACACACAGGCCTATGAGAACGAATAGTGGCATTCGGGATATGGGAGAGTTCAACGACTATTCCTCAACCAGAATTTGGCTGAATGGCCCGGAATACAGTGCTAAAATTACGATCATTAAATAAAACATTGAGGATGTTTTCGTGCGTTGTCACGCGAAATCGGTTGGCTTGGCGCGGTCGGATTGGCATCCCCGACCCGCGCGGAGCAGGCGGTGGAATCGCTGGGTTTCGACGCTCGTTATACGCTAACCATGGGTGTGCGGGCGGGGGTTGGCCGTTGTTCTTCTCGTGGTCTTTATCGTCGTCGTGACGGCTATGTCTTTTGCCGTCCGAATCCATCGTCGTTTCCCGGATTTTGCTTTGTGTTGTGTCATTGTATCCCCCATACGTCCGACAGGAGGAGCGCGCATTCGAGTCAGCCGCCACCGTCTTCTACCGGACAATTCCGGTTAAGGTATTTCTTCTCTGCGATTGCCTTTGTAGGGCGGTTTATTTTTTGAAACCTAGCATGGCCGGCCAATCCTCGCCGCGACGAATATTCAAAATAACGCGTAAAAATAACAACTTATATGACTTTACGATGTCGACGTGGTGAGAGAATTCGACCCGGATGCGTCCGGAATTGGCGCATGCAACTTGATGCGGCGGCATTGAGTAACCGCCGACCGCACCCGTTGCTTTAGTCGGAATGCGGGTCTTGGCGTTAGTTGGCGCCGAATACTTTCTTCAACAGCGCGGTGGTCCGTTTGGCGGGATTTTGACGGATCGCCGCTTCTTCCTTGGCAAGGTAGTAAAAGATGCCATCCATACCCTTGGTGACGACGTAATCCGTCAGGTTCGCCTTGGCATCCGGAACGAAGGGGAGTTGCTTGTATTGGCCCATGACGTTGTCATAGGACTTGATCGCGCCAACCTGTGAAAGGCTCCGGTCAACCACCGGGGCCATCTCACGCGCCAGCGGTTTGGTCATCTTGCCCTTGAAGTAGCGGGTGGCCGAGTCTTTCGGGCCGTTGTAGATGCGCTTGGCATCGTCGAGAGTCATTGCCGCAATGGCGTCGACGAAAAGCCTTTTCGCCTTTGGCGCGGCCACTTCGGCGGCGCGGTTGAGTTTCTTTTCGAGATCGTCGAGCATTCCCGACATGCCGACGCTTTTCAAGGCGGATTGTACCGTTTGCAGGCTGTCTGGCAGCGGCAGATGAATTTTAGGATCCGCATTGTAGCCGTCGCGCCGACCGACTTGTTTGATCACCCGGCCCGAACCCACCCGCAGCGCTTCTTTCAATCCCTTGGCGATTTCGCCGGTGGACAGATTGCTCAGGGTACTGCCGCTTCCGCCCGACGAGCCTCCGAGCATCTCCTGGCCTTTTTTCAAAAGGTCGCTGAATTGCGCCACGGCCGGTGGTGTGGCGGCGACCAGCAGAAGGCCGATCACGGATACGGTTTTGAGGTTTCGCATATAGCAGTTCCATCCTTGGTCTCTTGAGAATGCTGACTTTACCGTCTCGCCCGGCCGTTCGCCAGAACGGTGTCGTTGCAGGGTCCTGTAGCGACGGATGGTATAGGGGCGCAAATCGGGTCCGGTGGCCGCAACCTGGACGGCGCCGGCCACGCGGCGGATAATCGTCGATCATACACGTGTGTCACGAAATTTGGGACTGCCGGTGATGGGAGCAGCGATGTGACGATACTGGTGACCGGCGGAACCGGCTTGATCGGCTCGCAAGTGGTGGCGGATTTGCGCGACCGGGGCGAACAGGTCGTCGTCATGGTGCGGACACCGCCACCGGCGGCCGAGAGAGCCGCCTGGGGCCGCGTCAGTTGGATTCAGGGCGATATCCGGGATGCGGCGCAAGTGGGAGCGGCGTTCGAGGGGAATGCAATTGACCGGGTTGTCCATCTGGCCGCATTCCTGCAGTTCGAATGTGAAACGGATCCGGACAACGCCGTCGCCGTGAACGTGAACGGCACGCTGAATCTGTTGCAAGCGGCTCGGAAAGCGGGTGTGCGACGGTTCGTATTCGGCAGCAGCATCGCAGTCTATGGCAACGGCTCGGTGGTTTTTTCGGAGGACACGCTGCCGGTCACGCCGGTCAAACTCTATGGCCAGACAAAGCGCATGGGTGAGTATCTCGGCGAACGCTACCGTGCGCTGCACGGCTTGGATTTCGTCGCTGTGCGCTATGGCGGCGTGTTCGGCCCGGGCGGGCCGGTGAAGAAGCAGGGCATGTCGGCCTTGCGCCACCAACTGAAGCAGACACTGTGGGGCAAGTCCGTGGAAATTTCCGGGGCAAGCGGTGAAGAATGTTTCCAATATACCTACGTAAAGGATGCCGCTGCGGTGACCATCGAGGCGATGCGGCGTCCGAAACTTGGATTCGGGGTCTATAACGTGGCGGGACCGCTATCGAATTACATCAGCCTCGAGGCGTTCCACGATGCAATTTGCAGCGTCGCACCGAATGCCGGCGCGGCAACGTTCAGGGGTGATTCGGAGAGCGGGTTGCAGGTCGATATCGACCGCATGCAGACGAACCTGGAAATCATCCCGCGCTATACCGTAGCGGACGGGCTGCGGGACGAACTGGCCCGGTCGCCGTCAGAACTTGCGGACGATCGACATGCCGGGCCCGTCGACTGAATCGAGTGTCCGCAGGGTGAGGTCCTGTTTCTCCAGGAAGGGGTTGAACTTGACCACCGTCTTGGCGACGAAATACCCGACCAGACTGCCGAAAAACACGTCCGATGCCCAGTGCTTGTTCCTGTCAATACGCGACAGCGCGCTGCCGACGGCGATCGGATAGGCGACCCACGGCACCCAAGGATCGGTCTCGCCGTACACTTCGGAAAGCGTTGTAGCGAATGCAAAGGCCACCGTGGCATGTCCCGACGGGAATGCCAGGTTAGTGCCATTGCCGGGACCGTTGAAATCATAGCGGTCGTCGGTGTTGTTCGGGCGTTCTCGCCCGGTGATCCACTTCGTGCTGAATGTAATGCCCTGGGCCAGCGCGATACTTTGGAAGGCCATGAGACCAAACGCCTTTTCCCGCTTGGCATTGGCAATTCCGCCCTGGTCGACTGCCTCGGCAAGGGCGTAGGTGCCGAGAGAGATGGCGCTCATGTATTTTACTTCGCCGAAAAAATTGAAGAAGTCGAAGATATTATCACTGGTGTCGCCGTGGATGTCTCCTTGCCAGAAGTCTCGGAATTCCTCGTCGATCAGAATAAAGAAACCCGTGGCGCCCGCGAGGCCGGCGGTGATCAACCAATCCTCGGTATCGAACCGCGCCGGCGCGCTAAACATGCGCCAGAGATTGAGCGGGAAATTAAGATAATAATCTTTCTTGAGCGCATAGACGCCGTCCTTATATTTGGCGGGCGTCTTTGGCGAATTGGTTTGTGACGGCGTTGGCGTCGATGTCGATTTGACGGTATCGCCGGCACGGTGAAGGGTGGGTGTGTTCGCTGCCGGTACGTGCGATTGGGCGTCCCGCGCGGGCCGCGGGGGACTGCTCATACCGTGCAGCGAAAATCCAGGAGCGGCCGATCCATTGGCCGCTGGCGTTGTTGACGGTGCTTCCTGAATTCCCGACGCGGCGTCATAGGCGGATTTATAGGTATAGCCGGAACCCTCGTCGCGCGATGGAATGCGCCGCATACCGGTTGACGTCGGCACATAGAACGGCCCGGGGTAGGAAAACGTTTGCGCGACACGGAGGAGGTTTTCGTCCGCCAATGGGATATCCGCGCCGTAGGCAGTTGCGCTGGTGCCAAGACACCATGCACCGGCCAATATCATTTTGAATGATTTCATTGTTGGATTTTTATTGTTATCGGCTTTCGCCCCCTGTCCCCGTGTCCTCGGGCATCGTTTTAATGATGCCTGCCTATTATTGTGACGGTTTGCCCACGGAGTTGGCCAACTCAGTCCGCCGCGGCAATCTTCGCCGCATTGGTTAAGGCGAGACTATAGCGGGCGCACGACGGTCCGACCAATTGAGAATTCACACACCTGGAGAGCTCGGAACGTCGTTAGGAATTGACAGCGTGGCAACGCCAAACGCGCCGTGTGAAGAGTACCCGCGCAATCTGAATTGCAGATACGCCTGCGCAAAAAAGAACCCTGCCCCAAAGTGCGGGGCAGGGCGCGGCCTTAATCGCTTCGTGTTACCGCAGTTTGGGATCGATCCAAACGCGGTCGAGCGCCTGATTGAGATAGTGGCTCGGCGCGATATTCCAGCCTTTTACGTAGGAACGGTGCGGATTGATCTTGTTCCACCACATCACCGCGGCGAAATGCGACTGGTCGGCGATCACGTGCTTCTCGTAGGCACGCATCTTCGTGTACTGCTTCTTGGCGTCCGCCTCGTACAGCATGTCGTAATACAGATCGTCCGTCTTCTTGTCCTCATGATAGGCGTAGTTGGCGCCGGCGTTCAGGAGCCATTTCGAGACGTCGATTGTCGGGTTGACGATCGACGCGGAGATGAACGACGTACAAACGTCGAAATCCTTGGTCTTACGGAGACCCGCATACCATGGTCCGGACGGCACGACCTTCTGATCCGCATCGATACCGGTTTTGCGCCACTGGTCGATATACCACGTGCCGACCACCTTGTAGGGTTGGTCGACGGCGCGGTTCCACAGCGTGACTTTGAGCGGATTTTTCGGCCCGTATCCGGCCTCGGCCAGAAGCTTGGCGGCCTTGGCGCGGTTCACTTTGACGTTTGGGTGGAACCCTGGAATGTTGTCCTGGAGCCATTTCTTCTTGGCCGCCAAGGGGTGCTTCGGGAAGACCAGGCCGCCGACCGTTTTCACGAGGGCGATCTTCGAGAGATATTTGGAGCCACCCCAACGGTCCATCGAATACGACAGCGCCTGGCGCACCCGGGGGTCTTTGAACCGCTTGATCTTCTGATTGGCGTTGAAGCCCATCACGATATTCCAGTCGCTTTCCTGGACCCGGATCTTCTTGCCGAGCGCACGGACCAGATCATCGCGCGCCTTCGGCGGGAAACCGCGGAATTCGATCGCCGCGCGATTGCCCCGAATGGCCTGCAGGCGGACCGACATCTTGGGCGCTGAAATCGCCTTGAAGCCGTCCAGATAGGGCTGCCCCTTGACGTGGAAGTCTTTGAAACGCCCGCCCTCCATGAAAGCGCCCGGCTGATGCTGGACGAGTTTGAACGCGCCGGTACCGTTGATGTTCTTCTGATGCCAGCGGTAGCCGTGCGTATCCAAATCCTTCTTCGAATAGATGAAGTTGAATGGCGACGCGAGCGCGCCAACCATGGCCGCCAATGGCCGCTTCATTCGCACGACGACTTCGTATTTGCCGGGCGCGTCGACTCCTTGGACGACCGAGTACCACTGCTTGCGTGAACTCGGAATGCCTTCCGGCGGAAAGACGATCTTGTCCAACGTTGCCTTTATGTCCGCCGACGTCATCGGCGTGCCGTCGTGAAACTTCACGTTTTGTTTCAGCTTAAAAATGTAGCTCTTGCCGTCCGAACTGAGCTTGTAGGACTCGCAGACGTCGCAGATGATGTCCGTCGGCGACTGCGGATTGTCCGGATTGACCCGGAGCAGCAGGCTGTAGAACGGCCGGATCGGGTGGATCATGCCGAAAGTGGTTTCCTTGTGACCGTCGTAAGAGGGAATTTTGCTGCCGACAACATAGTTCAGCGTGCCGCCGCGAACCGGTGTCTCTGCGGCGATTACGGTACCAATCATACCGAGCGCGACGATAACGCTCAGGAGCATGCGTTTCGCACAGCGCGATGATAGCTGTAGCATTCTGAGTGCCTCCCATAATGATTTGCGACAAATATTTTTTTGTTTTCGGCTACCCGCCGCCGTCGTCGACGGCAATACGCGGGCGCGCGTTGGGCACGTACATCGCGCCGGTCAAAAGCTTAACACTATTAGTTTGCCCGAAACTAGGGCCGGGAGGTCAATTTGGCCGGGGGCGGCGCTTCGAAAGGAAGCGATTGCAAGACGTCTAGCGGGCGTTACCGCGCCAATCTTCCTTGATCATGTCGCTCGCTTTTTCGGCGATCATGATGGTCGGCGCGTTGGTATTGCCAGACGTGATCGTGGGCATCACCGATGCATCGGCGACCCGCAATCCGGCAATACCGTGCACCCGCAACCGCTCGTCGACGACGGCGCGGTCATCCTGACCCATCCTGACGGTGCCGACCGGATGGAAGATGGTCGTTGCGATGTCGCCGGCCGCGCGGGCAAGATCTTCATCGCTTGCGATATGGGGGCCCGGCTTGAATTCCTCGGGCTCGAACCGGGCCATCGCGGGAGCGGAACAGATTTTCCGGGTGAGCCGGATCGCCTGCGCCGCCACCTGCCGGTCGGCCGGCGCCGACAGATAATTGGGTTTGATCTCGGGCGCGATCGACGTGTCCGGGCTCTTGATGCGGATATGGCCGCGGCTTTCCGGCCGGAGGTTGCAGACCGATGCGGTGAAGGCGGGGAAGGGGTGCAGGGGATCGCCGAACCGTTCCAGGCTGAGCGGTTGCACGTGATACTGCAAATTGGGTGTCTCGCGGCCCGGATCGGACTTGGCGAAGCCGCCGAGCTGGCTCGGCGCCATGGTGAGTGGGCCGCGCCTTAACAAGAAATATTCGAGTCCCATACTGATCCGGCCAAGCAGACTGTTCGCCCGTTCATTCAGCGTCTTGGTGTTCCGCACCTTGAAGGCGAGCCGCACCTGCAGGTGGTCTTGCAGGTTCTCGCCGACGCCGGAAAGCGCGTGGCGCACCGGAATGTCGAACCGTTGCAGCAGGTCGCCCGGTCCGATGCCCGAGAGCTGCAGGAGCTGCGGCGACGCGACCGCGCCGCTCGCCAGGATCACTTCGCGCTTCGCGGTGGCGATGGCCGCTCTGCCTTTAAGACGGAACGCGACCCCGGTCGCTCGCGTGCCGTCCCCATCGCGGAGCAGGATCCGGTCCGCCTGAGCGTGCGTCAGCACCGTCAGATTAGGCCGGTCCATTGCCGGGCGTAGAAATCCTTTTGCGGTCGTCCAGCGCACGCCGCGCCGTTGGTTGACTTGGAAATAGCCGCAGCCTTCATTGTCGCCGCGGTTGAAATCGTCGGTCTTGGGAATGCCCGTTTCGGCCGCAGCCTCGCGGAACGCGTCGAGGATTTCCCAGGACAGGCGCATTTCCTCGACGCGCCATTCGCCGCCGGTACCGTGCGCCGCGTCGGCACCACGCACCTGATCCTCGGATTTCATGAAGTACGGCAGCACATCGTCCCAGCTCCAGCCGGAATTGCCGTCCTGCCGCCATTGATCGTAGTCGCGAGATTGGCCGCGCATGTAGATCATGCCGTTGATCGAAGAGCAGCCGCCCAGCACCTTACCCCTCGGATAGGCGAGGGCTCGGCCGTTCAATCCTTCCTCGGCCTCGGTTTCGAAACACCAGTCCGTGCGCGGATTGCCCATGCAGTACAGGTAACCGATGGGAACGTGAATCCAGAAATAGTTATCCTTGCCGCCTGCTTCGAGCAGCAGGACACGAACCTCCGGGTCGGCCGACAACCGGTTTGCCAGGACACAACCGGCGCTGCCGGCACCGACGATGATGTAGTCGTAATTGTCGAAACTCTGGGCCAAGCCGCCGATCCTAGTCGATGAGCACTTGCGCTCATGATGCAGGGGGGGATCAGCCGCTGCAAGGCGGGCGGAATTTTACTAACCTGTCTCCTATGGCGCATCGGTCCCGTTTTCTCGTCATCCATAATCCGATTGCCGGACGACGGCGGCGTGTCCTACTGAGGGCGGTGATACGGGAGCTCGAGCGCCGGGGCTGTACCGTTAGCGAGCGCGTGACCGGGGCCGCGGGCGATGCGGAGGTCATTGCGCGCGGCGCGCCGCTGGATGAATTCGACATGGTGGTGGCCGCGGGCGGCGACGGTACGGTCAACGAAGTGGTCAACGGTCTTGTGGGGTCGGAACTGCTGCTCGGCTTGATCCCGGTGGGCACGGCAAATGTGCTGTCTACGGAAATCGGGCTGCGGACGGACTCCCAGATGGTCGCTGCCACCTTGACCGAAGGGCGATTGCGCCGAATCTATCCTGGCCGGCTGAGCGGGCGGCGATTTCTTCTGATGGCGGGAATTGGCCTCGACGCGGAAGCCGTGGCGTCCGTTAATCTCGGGCTGAAGCGGCTCTGGGGACATGGTGCCTATCTCTGGTCCGCGTTTTGCTGCTGGTTGCGCCACCGGCCGCCGGACCTTCACGTCGTTCTCGACGGACAAGCAACCCGGTCAAGTTGGGTCGTTGTCGCCAAGGGCCGTCACTACGCGGGCCGGTTCGTATTTGCACCCGACGGGAATCTCAGTGACCCGAAATTTCAGGTTTGTCTGCTCGATGATCCGGGACGGGCAGCATTGTTGCGTTACGGGATCGGCCTGCTGGTGGGGCGTCTCGCCCAATGCCGTGGCGTGCGGATCGTGCCGGCGACAAGCATATCGATCGAGGCGCCCAATGGCGTGCCGGTTCAGATAGATGGTGAGTATGCAGGCGCGACACCCCTCGAAATTACGCTGGATCGCGACGGAGTGATGTTGGCAATGCCGCAAGCTGCACTGCGTTAGGCGGCGCTAAAGTCCGAGCCTCTCGTTGAGCTTCAGCACGTCGATGATGCCACGCAGGGATTCGATCTGACCCAGAACTTTTCGCAACCCGTCGGTTTCGAGCACGGTTTTTCTCAACGAGGCCGCTTCGAACAAATTGCTGCCATAGGGGATCAGCAGATAGAGCCGGTCGTTCCGGAAGCTCGCCCGCAATTTGGCGTTGTCGAAGGCCTCCGACACGGCGAACAGACGTTCCATGAATGCCGGCGTCAGCAGATAACGCGCCTCAACCTGATCGTTCGAGTAAACCTCGAACCGGCCTTCGAACCGGGGATCTTCGAGCGCGACCTTTTCGAATTTATTGAAAGTGTCGGTCAACCAATTGCCGATCTTGCCGCGGTCTTCCTTGATGACGGTGTGACCGTTGAAGCGTTTGTTCATGCGCATCATGGCGGCGACCCCGTCGAACACCGTGGTGCGGCGTTGGCGGCCCTTGCTGTCGCGCGACACGTCGATCAGCGTAACTTCCTCGAAACTGATCTCGACGCCGCGATGCGTGCCGGCGAAACTGTCCTCGTAATCGCGCTCGTCGTGGTCATGGAGAATGCCGGTTTCGCCGAAACCGGCGCAGAGATCGCGTCCGTCGTGGGCGAAGTCGAAGCCCAGGAATACCGCGATTGGCCGCAGGATCTGTTGCTTGAAGCCCACGAGGAATTTCCGCCGCGGCTGGTTGACCCACCAGATGGCGCCGGCGATTGCCGCGACTACGCACCATCCAGTGAGATCCGAAGTATCAGGGTGAAAAAAGAAAGAAGGAAATACAAACAGCGCAAGCCCGGCCGGGACGGTAGCGAGGATGCAAATGAGCAGCCGGGAGTTGAAGACTTTGCGAGCCTCGAGCCGCTCGGCCTCGACGTCTTCCAGGACGGGCGCGATTTCATCGGCGAAGAAGGCGCCGAATCCCTTTTCGTGCGGATGGATTTCGTCGAAGGCGAGGGTCATCGATCAAGGATCAGAGAAAATCCCCGGCGGCGACCGGCGCCCGCTCCGTCTCGCTCACCTCGAACAACGGCATGGCGTCGATGCCGATCATCCGCGCGATCGTGCTTGACGGCCAGATTTGAACCGCGTTGTTCAGCGCGTTGACGGCAGAATTGTAAAAGCGCCGGGCGGCCGAGATATGCGCCTCAACTTCGTTATAGGTGCGCTGGGCGTTGACCATCGTCGCGTCCGATTTCAGGTCGGGATAATTTTCGACCGCGACCATGAGCTTGCCCATTTGCCCCTGCAACGCGGATTCGAGCGAGAAGCGTTCCGATGCCTGTTCCGGCCCGGCATCGATCGCCGCCGCGCGCAACCGGGTGATTTCGGTCAAGAGCTCCTTCTCATGCTCCATGAAGCGCTTGGCGATGGTCAGGATATTGGGGATTAGATCGTGGCGTTTCTTAAGCTGAACATCGATGCCGGAAAATGCTTCGAGTGCTTTATTACGTTTTTTTATGACACCTGCATATATAAACCAAATTAATACTGCAAATACGCCAAGTATAATGAGAAATTCTAGCATTTTTGAATGACTCCCGACAGCAAATTGCAGATTTTAATATTGGTATTTTTCAAGTTTATGACAAGGATATGCACCCGTAAATTGCCGCGAGACGTCGAGCCGGCCGCCTTTGTCACATGGGCGGCCGGACCCGATCGATTTTCAAAGAAACCGAACAGAGCGCATCACGCCTTCGGCGGCGCGGCGGTACTTGCCGAAATAATGCAGTCGGGTTCCCATGTAGACGACAAGATATAATTTATTCTTGCGGACGCTGCCGCGGGCGACGCCTCTCTTATCGAGGCCACTCTTGGTCTTGTAGCTGAAGGTGAAGCGGAAGCCATCGGTACCGCCGAATTTGGCGGGCTTGAAATTCCGTACCTTGACCTTCTGGGCCTGCATCGCGGCCATGCTGTTTTCGAACAGCTCTTTGATATCCAAGGAATTCATTGAACTCCGAAAGACCGGAATTTTGGCTTTGCCGCGGGTCCGGAAAATCGGTTGTCCGTCTTCCACGTTGTTGATGAACATCAGCGCCTGGAGGCCGGCCCCGTCGACCGTCCACTGCTCGACATTCTTGAAGAATGTGTTGTTCACCCGGCTCCACTTGACCTGCGGTGAAACCGAGTAAGTATCGGAAATTTTCACCCGCTTCGGTGGCTCTACCAGTTGATAAGGGGCGCAGCTCGCTATAAAGGCCAGGGCCGCTACGACGAATACGATTCTACGCATTGAAAATCTCCTTTGCCTGTCAGCCGCGTTTCATCATGTGACGGATCATGTCCGCATCTTCTGCCTTGGGAGCACGCCGCAGATATCGGCGAAACGCCTGATTTGCCTTGGCTTGCTGATTTTCCTTAAGCAACATCAGGCCCATTGCACGATGCAATTCCACCGGCGGGCGGCCCGCACGCAATGCTTTTTGATAGGAGGCGAGAGCCTGCTTGCGATCACCGCTCTTATTGCGCAGGCGATAGAGTTCGCCCTGGAAGTAGTGCAGTTCGGACGCATTCGCCCGATCCTTCTTCAGTGAACTGAGCAAAGCTTGCGATCGCTTAAAACGTTGAAGCTGAAGCTCATCGCGCAACAAGCGCGTCCGGTAAGGGCGAATTCGTCTCAGATAACTCTTCCGCCCGATTCTCCGAGCCTTGGACCAACGCTTCTTCGCCTTTTTCGCAAGGCTCCGCAGCGCAGTGACCCGTTCGCGTTTCGCGGGATGCGTGGACAGGAAATACGCCGAGCCTTCCTCGCCTTTCTCGGCGAGCTGTTCACGGATGAGGTTTTCCCACACTTTGGGGGCCTCGAGCGGATCGTATCCGGCCTTGGCCATTAGGACGAGGCCGTAACCGTCAGCTTCGCGTTCGAAATTCCGACTGTTGGCCTTCAAGCTGCCGACAGCGGCGAGATCGGCCAAGCCGGCGGTAATGCCCAGCGTTGCGATGTTGAAGAAGGTGAGGGAGCTTGCCGTATCAACGGTGCTTCGAAATTGTTTTAGCGAATGCTGCCGCAGATAATGGGCAATTTCATGGCCAATTACAGCGGCGAGCTGCGCTTCGTTGCGCACTCGGAGCAACAGCCCCGACCATATCTGCATGGCCCCATTCGGCGCCATCGTCGCGTTGAAATGCGGTACCCGCGCCAGATAGATGCGGATGTCGTTGCAATAGCGCCCGGCGACCTTACAGGTGACGCGGCGAACATACGCGTTCAGGGCCTTATCCGTGATTATATTGCCCGATGACCGCAAGCCGCCCTCGGCCTTGTCCATCTTCATCCAGAGGCCGCCTTCGTCAGTGTTGAGCGGCGGACGATGGCCCGGCTTGAGGTCGGAGACACGGTAAGTGCCGATATCTTCCGTTTTTGCCGGTTTGTAGCCGGTTTCCTGGGCGGATGCGTCCATGCCAGATTCATAGGCGGACATGTCGCCTGTGGCGCAGCCTCCCAGGTACAGCGCTGCGCCGAGCGTCAAGATTAGGTTGGGCGTCTTCATTTCGGGATCCCCGCCAGCAATTGGCCGACGGTTTCGCGCGCTGCATCGGCAGTCCGTAGGTCGCCGCTCCTGCGCGCAAGCAGGTTGAACCAGACGACATGGCCGGTACGCAGATTTACCAGGGACGCGAAGCCTGTTTGCGATCCGCCGCTTACATTGGCGCCGATGAGGCTGCCCACGAAGACGGCAGCCTTACGTCCGGAACTGGCATAGCTGTCGCGCACAAAGATGAACAGCGCGTGGTCGGCGTTGTATTGCTTGCGCAACAGGCGAACGCTTTTGCCGAGTGTCCAGTCGAACTTGCCCTGTTTAGTCGGCAGGGCATTACCCCGTAGATATTTGTGGATCAGGATAGCGCCGCCTACGGCACCGTGCAGCTTGACGATCTGCACATGCTTCCGCTGCACATTGCTACTGCCGTATTTGACGACCCGCGCATTATGCTGCTTGACGATTTGACGAACCGAACTGGCGATATGGCGCTTTGCGTTTGCCGTCCATTGCGCATTCGGCTCTTTGATGCCTCCCGCGGTCAATAGGCTGAGCTCAACGTCGACCGGCATCAGCAACAGACGTTTGATGTTTACCGGAGCCTGATTTTCGGCCGTACGAAAGCTATTGTGACCGGCGCAACCGCTCATAACCAGGCCGAGAACCAGTATGATCGCGGCGTGTTTCAATCTCATCATCGTCATTCTCCAGCTCTCTTCATGCCAAGGCGCCTCACGACATTTCGGCATAGCGTTGTAAGCCGTTGCCGTTGAGGGCCCGCCGAGTGGAAGATTTGTCACCACGGCGACAGATTTTGGATGAGAGGAAATCGATGCTACCGGCCCGGATGCAAGCCGGCTGACTTTCAGCGCGGCGTTGAAAAACCAATTGCCAGATATGACTCCACCCCATGCGTATGCGATTGAATATCTATAAATTATTGATAATTCCTTACCAACGTAGCGCACGCGGCGGGTCTATCCCGGCGAAGCAGGCCGACGCTGAAGCATCGCAAAACCGGCCGCCACTGGCGGCCGGTTTCGAAAGATTGAGTTTTCGGGTTGCCGGGTCGGAGATGCCGGGTTAGCAGGACTTTGGGCGTTTTCCTTCGATTCGGTTGCAAATTTCCGAAATAAGATGATTAAAGCCGTGTTTTTCCAGCACGGTCTTGTATTCCGACCGCGCGGCCGTGACTTTCGAAATTCCTGCGACGGAAATATCGAAAATTCTCAATTTGTCTTTGGTGCGGTACAGCCGCCAATTCATGCTGAGTGGCGTTTTCGACGGCACCCGTACTTTGGTAATGACCGAGACGCCCGCTGGCGGGTGCTCGACTGAGCGGACGATACGGATTTCCGCTTTGGCGTAGTTGTAGAGATGCTTCTTGTAACTTTCCAAGATTGAATTCTTGAAGACGTTCATGAAGCGTTGACGTTCCGCGGCCGAAATCTTCGACCAGTATTTGCTGAGAACATAGCGCGCGATCCGCCGCATATCGAGTTGTTGGGCGATATGCGCCGCCAAGAAGGCGTCGATGTTGTCATAGGTCAGATCACCGTTGCCAAGCAGCGGCTCGAGCTTGTCGGCGATCGCGCGAACATAGGATTCCGCTTCGGAGGCCTTTGCCGGCACCGCGCCTAGAATTCCAAAAATTAGGATAATGGTTGCGAGTATTCGGACACGCTTTTCGGTGCCCCCCGCAATCATTTTAAACAGAGCCATGACGCCCCTCGCAAAGAATTTTTATGGACGCGAAAGCGTCGGATTTGGACTTTGCCAAGGATGTCTTAAGAAGCCGTAAACATTTTATATAAAATGCCACCAAGTTTGGCCGCTACAATTTTTGTGGCATAAAAAAATGTTTAAAAATAAATAGTTAAATAAAGCGCTCCGTGAAGAGACTGGATTGATAAAAAATTAACTTATATTTTATTTATTTGATAACAAAGAGGTATAATATATTGCTAATTAATAAGTTAATATAATTATATAAGATATTGTTTTTAAATATTTAAAATTTTCACCACAAGGCCAGATCGACCTTGCTATTGGCGGAATGTGGCGTTATGTGGCTTGTGGCTGTTTGGATCGACGGTGTAGACGCCATCCATTCCAAAGACGCCGATCCGCTGGGCCGTCACGGCATTGCGTAAGACAATCGGTCTCGGTTCGTTGCCTGCCACATATACATTATAGATCATCGACGCTTTCGCATACTCGGCCAACCGCTTTTCACCAAGGGCGTACAATGGCTTGGCGATAAAATGAGTGATCACGGTATCGCCGACCTGGATCTTAGTGACCGCGCCGAGCCGCATCAGCTTATCGAGGCCGTCCTTGTAGGTTGTTCGAAGCGCGGCGATTTCCGCTTCATTGGCGACGATGGCGCGATCAATCGAAAGCTGGTTATGGACTAGAATAGGACCAGCAACCGCGGCGGCAATCATGGCGAACACGGCCCATCGCAGGAGCGTCTGGGACCGGTCGAGTTTGTGCCCGTTGCGGTGTATCATGGCCAGCGTCGCGATACTGAGGCCAACCGTCATCACGAACGCTAATCCCGCACTGGTGCCGGCGTAGGCCAGGTACAGGTGTTCCGGCTGGATCAGGACCACCGATAGCGGCGTCGTGTCGACGGCCATAACCAATATCTGCAGCACCCCGGTATAGAGCAAACCGAAAAGGAACATGGTGATAAGGCCGGCGGCCGACCACGCCCGAAATCCGCGCCGCGCCGCCAGGACACAAACGGTGATTGCGGTAATAAGGGAACCGGCGATACCTAGGACGAGAGGGGCAAACATGATGGCGTTTCCGTTCAACAGTTACGCGGACATGAGCAAGGAGAAGTTGTGGTGAACGACAACGCCGTACATAAACACAAGCATGAAGGCGAGCGTTGCCGTGAAGCGGCTGTTCAGCCAATGGAAGACAAGCAGGCCGGCGACGATATGAATCGCCAGCTTCGGCATCTGCCACCAGTGTTCCAGTTGTTCCATGGTCCAGGAGACGATCGGATTCATCTCGGTTCCGCCGGCCGCAATGACCATATTCGTGGAAATAACGTCCAAGACTCCAAGCAGAACGATCAGAACGCCAAGAACAGCGCCTAAGTGTCTGATCGAAATAGAGTCGACCGCTGCCGTCACCATTACAGTACTCCGCGAGATTACGGCTTTGATGCCGTTCTTGTTGTTTCCGGTTGGCCCGGTTTTTTCACTGTTTTGTTTTTGCATCGCTTCGACGTGTCTTGCGCACGCTCGTGACGATCGGTGTTCTTATTGTGTGAGGGAATTATGCGGGTAGCTTCAAAATGCGTAAAATGCGCATAGGTATTTAGTAAAAAAGGTGTAAAGAGCCTCGTACTCCTGGCCCGATGGTGTACCACCTATGAAGTATTGGATTGGGCAATCGATAGCGGTGGCCCCGCGATCCGGGTCAAACGATTGGTCAGATTGCTACCAATTGGGATTGCATGCCGGTTGCCCACATTGGTAGGCAGGCTGCCTGCATAGGTAGCGAGCAGCGCCAGAAGTCCGGCGCGGCCGTTTAATTGAGTCGCGGCCGCCATGCCCAGTTGAAATTGCACCCCCACGGGCATTGATATGGGCCATGGCGAGCCCGGGCTGGGGGGCAGTCGAGTCGGATAAAACAGGCAAAAGCTCGCGCTTCGGCACTGCAAAGTAGAAGTACCCCAAAAGATATCCGGTCGGACGAGGTGCGGGAAATTCAATAGACACCGTTGACTAGATGCGGTGGCAACTGAAGATTGTGCTACTAGGTGTTGACCATTGGTGGGAAGATTGGTCAGATGCGGTGCATCGGATGCTGCAGAGCCGCACCGGGCAATGCGCGGTTTGATGAATTGGAATGGGAGAGGCGCCCGCATGGGGCGCTATAAATTCCGATGTCTTTGTGTGATGCTGTGACCGCTAGGGTCAATGAATGTTGATGTGCGGCGGTTGAGCGGTGCATCACGGAGTTGGGAGATAAGAATGCGGGTGGTGGCAGTTGTGTCGCAAAAAGGCGGCTCTGGAAAGACGACCTTGGCCGGACATATTGCGGTGCAGGCGGAACGCGTGGGCTCCGGATCGGTCGCGCTGATTGACACGGATCCGCAGGGCAGCCTTGCGGATTGGTGGAATGAACGGGCTGCACCCACACCCGTCTTTGTCCACATGTCGACACAGCGTCTGCAGCAAGATATCCAACAGCTGGAAGAACTTGGTATAGACCTATTGATTATCGACACGCCGCCGGCGATTACCGCGACCATTAGCGACGTTATCAGGGTCTCCGACCTCGTGTTGGTGCCGACCCGACCAAGTCCGCATGATCTTCGTTCGGTCGGACGAACCGTTGAATTAGTAGAGTCGCTGGGAAAACCGCTCGTATTTATTGTCAATGCGGCGACGCCTCGCGCCCGTATTACGACCGAGGCGGCGATAGCGCTGTCCCAGCATGGCACCCTTGCGCCCTCGATTATCCATCAGCGCGTTGATTTCGCGGCAAGCATGATCGACGGGCGCACAGTAATGGAGCTGTCCGAGACGTCCCGCTCGTCACAGGAAATAGCCAAGCTTTGGGACTATTTGGAACACCGATTGGAGCGTAATATGCGGCCAGCGGTTCTTGCGCCGGAAAGTGGCCTGCTGCGATCGAAAGGGCAATCCGACGCGATTTGCGCGGAAAGGTAGGATTTGAAATTGCCGAAGAAAAATAAACCCGCTTCTCTTACCAGCTCGCTGCTTGCTCGGAAGGGCGAGGCCGAACCGGCCGAAGCACGGCCTTATCTGGTTCCGGAAAGTCACGCTGCCGGAACCGCCGAAAACGATACCGATAACGGCAATGATAACGGCAATGATAACGGCAGCGGAGCAGGCACAGGGGCAAGCAAGGATTTGTTCGGGTTGGGTAATTTCCCCTTGCCGGAATTGTCGGAAAAATCCTTGCGCAGCACGGAGTTGGAAGAACCCGCGCCGCCGCCTGCGACATCGGCTGATCCGGTGGCGCCGACGTTGAACGCGACCGAAATTTCGGCGCCGTCGCAGCATCCCGCGGAACCTGCCGCGCCTGCAATGAGCGCTGCGGAGCCTTCGGTCGGCCCGGCGGGTGCAGGAACGCCCGACCCGGAAATTCTTGATATAGAGCAGGAGACCGTGCGCGATGCACGGTTGCTGAAATTCGTATACGTCATGGCCGCACTGACCGGGATCCTGGCGATTGTGATTTATTCCGGCGGGTGGTTCATCGACGACACAGCGCAAAAGACGGCAAAACAGGAAGCGCCGTGGACGCCCCCGGCGCAGACGGCGGCGAAATCGGAAGACGCGGCACCGTCGGAACGCCCGGCGGAAGGCGCGCCGGACAAATCAGCGTCTGAAAATCAACCCGCGGTGGCGATGAAAACAGACGCCGAGAAGCCGGTCGAACAGCCAACTGGTACGGAAGTTGCGCCGGAAAAATCCATGGCCGCTGCGTCGCCGGAACTGCCGCCGAGTGGCAGGGTTCTGCGAGAGGGGGCAGGAAATGCTTCGAAGCCCGCTTCCTCGGAAATTGAGAACGCGTTGCCGGAGGTAACCCCATCGCCGGGGTCGCCCGCAACGGGAGAGACATCCGCCGATCAACCATTATCAAACCAAGCCGCCCGCGCGCCCGCAGAGAGTAGTACCGCGGTGGTTGCCGACCGGCAGCCGCCAGCGAGCACGGAACCTTCAACTTCGGCGGCGTCCACGGCGGCGTCTGGGGCATCGGCGGACGCGCCCGCTCGGTCCGATATGACGGTCATGACGGACAAAGGTTCGCCCGGTGACCCCGCCTCGGCAACAGTTATGGCTGCAGCGCCGGCCAAGCCGGAGAAGATGTCTTCAGCGCCGGTCGACAAGGCGTCAACGGAGGCCGGGGCCACGATGACCACGCCGCAAGCCGAGAAGGCCCCGGTTGCCATGGTCGCGCCGTCCGACGGTATGACGCCGTTGGCCAAACCGACGGGCAGGTTCCTTATTCAATTATCGTCGGTGAAATCCCAGGAGCGTGCCGACCGCGAATGGGCGCGGCTCAAGAAGTCCTTTCCCAATGAGCTTGGAAATCTCGAACTTATCATTGAGAAACGCGCCATTGCGTCGCGTGGGACCTTCTATCGCGTCCAGACCGGGCGGTTCGAAACGATTTCCGAGGCACGCGCGATCTGTGCGGTGCTGGCCGCCAAGAAGCAGGGCTGCCTGCCGATCAAGCGCTGAGATAAGCTTATTGAATATCGTGGCCGCCGGTTATCGGTGCGGTTGCGCCGTTTGCAACGCGTGCCAAATTCGGTTCGGTCAGATGGCGTAGCCACTGCCTTGGCCGATCGCGACGCCGCCGCGCGCGCCCGTATTGTAACGGTCGGCGAATTCCAGTTCGAGGGGGCGGCCATCGTGAAAATTAACCCACAGCCGCAACAAGTTCCGCCGCAGCGCCGGATCGTCATGATCGGTATAGGCACTGCGATAATGCAGTAGTGTGTAATTGTTGATCAGTTGGATATCGCCGCGGCGAAGCGCCATATCGAAGCGAATATCGGGGTGTTCCGCCAAATTGAGAATGTATTCCAAAGCGGCCCGCTCCTCCGCGTTCAACGGGGTGCCCATCTTTTCGCCGGCGGTTTCAATGATCTTGTAATTGAAACTGCAGCTAAGACGGCCGGCAAAATAGCTGTAAACTGGAATTCGGTGGTTGGTCACTTCGTCAATATGGCCGGTGACGCCTTCGCCGCGCAGATCGTGATGAAACCCGCGGAAGAGAATATCGAGATATTCTGGATGGTCGGCGAGAATTTCATTGAAGATCGCGGCGGCGCTGGCCAACGAACTGAGGCCGCCGCTTTTCGCCGGGTTCAGGCACAACAGAGCGGTCATATCCGACGTATCGACGTGCGGCAGTAGCTTGGCGCGGGTGGTGTAACCGCGCGCGTTCGTTTCGGAGTAGTCATGCCCGCGGTCCGTGACCTCGGCGAGTCGTTGGCCTTTGGCGTTTTGCGATATGGGCAGGCCGAAATGGCAGCCTAGCCCCCAATAGATCGTTTCGATCAAGGACCGGTCGTAGCGGTCGATGGGGAGACCGCGAACCAGGATAAAGCCACGCCCGTTCTCCACTTGATCTATCAGGGGTGCGAGGCGGTCGCCGAGCCCATGCAGGGGAAAATCTTTCTGCTCGAAGTCCATCGGGGACAGGCCACGCTCGAGAACGGCTCCGGCGGCGGTTTCCAACGCGTGGATATCTGATTTGGTCAATTGGTATATCCAATGTTTGTCGGCGACGATGTCGGCCCGCCGCCAAGCGGTTGGTCCGGTAACCGGGGTGTCCAATCTATTCGCCATTTCAAACTTTCATCTCAATAAGGCTGCGTCGTGCGGCTGTGGCGGGAACCTGCGCTGAATGGTCTCCGGATTTTCGCGATGGAGCGCCGTCGTGACCGCCATTGATCCTAGCGCTCGCGGCGGCCCGCCGTCAAAGCGGGATGCGCCGCACAGGGCCAATTTCGGGTGGTTGCGTCAGGCTGGAAATATGCAGGCTTTTTTCGGGCGTTGGCTTGGCGGCGTCGCCAGAGGCTCCTGCGACCGAGGGACGCAAAATGGCCGATTGCGGCACCCTTTTTTGCCCTTGAATGTAGAATAACGAAGTAAAATTCGGCTCGTTTAAGCAAGAATTAACACTATATTCCTAGTTTGTATGTAATAAGACAAAGGCGTCGATTCCTAGACTTTATCTAGAACCGTCGCCGATTGTTAAAATAAAGAGGTTTGGCGTGATTGTTGGTTGATTTGCCTGTCGTTTTAGATTTTGGGCACGGATATTACCAAATTCATATCGCCAGGGACTATTAATAAAACGTGTGGCCAGGGAGATGGGTATTATAGCGAGAGCCGGTTGGCTTTAGAAAAGGAGGCGTAATGTTGCGCTCCATGATAGTAGCGGCAGTTGCCGCATTCGCAATGACCGCGGCGATGCCCGCGAACGCGCAGATGGTATGCGGTGAGCGCGCGGAAATCATCAAAGCCCTGGAAAGTGGACACGAAGAAGAGAAGACGGCGACCGCGCTGTCGGGCAATGGCGGTCTCGTCGAGCTTTATACTGCTTCGGGCGGAAGCTGGACCCTGCTGATGACGCTTCCCGGAGGACCGACTTGTTTGCTCGGGTCGGGTGAAGAATGGGAAGGTTGGAGACAACTGACCGATCCGAAAAACCGGCGTGCTACGGCCGGCGATGAAGTGGTGGATCACACTTGAGCCGGCAATTGCCGGTTTGCAGAACCTGAATTAAAGAATTACGCCAGGGCGCCGAACATCGGCGAAAAGGGGTAGGCGGGTTCGACATGGCCGGGGTGGGCCTGTGTCGAGCCCGCTTTTTTTGCGGTATTCAATCTTGGTATGGAATTCCGGAGATTGAGGGTGCGCCTCTTGCGGCCCATGAAGTCGGGCGATTTCTATTATTTACCAAAGATGCTGTCGAAGAAGCCTTTTTCCTTTTTGTCTTGTTTAGGCTTGTTCTTCGCCAATTGCGGGCGGATACAGCTGCCCCGGTTGATACCGTGTTCGCAATTCAGGATGTGGCGGGCGCCAGTAATGAGCTTGATGCCCTGATCCACGGTCTCGGTGTCGCCTTCATGAGTAAAGATCGAAAAGATAACGAACAGATCGCCGACCCATGCCATGCCCGTATTCCAGACCGGCGTGGCTTTCCTGCGCGCTGCCTTGTCCTTGGGTTTCTTGTCGGTCAATTGCATGTAGTACCCAAAGCCGTCTTCGATCTCCAATTCCTTCAGTTCAATCTTGGATTCGATCGACGTCGGCAAATACCGATCCGCGCTTTCCTTGAGCCAGTTTCGCAGGCTGTACTTGGAGTTGTGAACCATGCGCGTTGCGGTCAACGGCATGGCCGTCAGACGAATCAAGAAATTTTTCGAACGATAGGGCCGGATATTGATGGTCGTGTGTTTGCCCTTCTTGGGCTCGTGCATTTCCGTCTGCCAAGTTGGCGGAAGCTGAATCGCGAAATTGCCTTCGCCGGTGGCAACCGGGAACTGGCGGACTCCCTTCTCCTCCACCGGTTCCAGGGAGATCGCGTCGAGCGTCGTGGACAAGGATGGCGTCGACTTCTTGCCGCCCGACAGGTCGGTGATATTGACGTCGATACAGACGTTTTCCTTGGCGATATAGGCGCGGAGATGGCGGGACCGGTACACACGATTCAGGCGGCGTGATTTGGCTTTGCGAACCTTTTTGGTGGCGGTGTATTCGACCGTTTTCCATTCGCCCCGGATTGCTTCCTTGATGATGGTCTTGCGCACGCCCTTATGCTCGGTGCGGTACCACAGCATCTTGCGGCAGGCCTCGGCGTCGACCGCGCCCTCGGCGGGCTGAATCCAGGCGGATACGATACGGTGGTTGGGCGGATCTTCGCCCATGAAGTAGGCTACCGGGGTTCCGTTTCGAAATCTTAGACTATGTTCGATGACGCCAAGCCGCAGGTTCGGCGCGGTTAACGTCATGGCCCAGTCCCGATCGGGCAGGCTGAGCCGGTAAACCTCCTTGGCATCGGCCGAACGCAACGGGGCGGCCAAAAGCGCAAGCGCTTGGCTCAAAAACAGTACAGTTACGGCAAGATGCCGAAAACGCATGACCCACCCAATCTGGCCCAGGAGAACTCGGAGTCGTGGTAGATTCGCACTGGATGGTTAACTCCGAGAGCGCCATCCTGCGCCACAATGCGTCAAAAGCCGTTAAAAATCCGTTACGGCGGCGTTAACGCGCTTGGCGGGAAAGGAAAATTCAGGTTGCACGGGACTTCCGCACTATCGCGATTGTTCGAGCCTTTGATCAATGGCGCCAAACAGGGGATCGCCGTCTTCGCCTGTCATCTCGATGCGCACCGTATCGCCGAAATCGAGGAAGGGGGTTGCCGGCGCGCCCTGCTCAAGGGTTTCGATCATTCGGACTTCGGCGAGGCAGGAAGAACCCGCCGACCGGTCCGTGTTGGAGACGGTGCCGGAACCGAGGATCGTGCCCGCGCAGAGCCGACGGGTCCGGGCGGCGTGGGCGATCAATTCTGGAAAGCCGAAGGTCATGTCGATGCCGGAATCCGGATGACCGATTTCCGTGCCGTTGACCAAGCTCCGTATGGGCCCATGCAACCGTGCGCCGTCCCAGGACGGGCCGAGGGCGTCCGGCGTCACGGCGACGGGTGAAAAGGCGCTGGCGGGTTTGCTTTGAAAGAAACCGAAGCCTTTGGCGATTTCCCCCGGCACCAGGTTGCGCAGACTGACATCGTTGACCAGCATCAGCAGCTTGATGTGCGCGCCTGCAGCCTCCGGCGCCACCCCCATCGGTACGTCGTTTAGCACCACGGCAATTTCCGCCTCGAAATCGATGCCCCATCCGGTCTCGGCAAGGATGATCGGATCACGCGGGCCGAGGAAACCGTCGGACAGGCCCTGATACATCAGCGGCTCGGTCCAGAAGCTCTCCGGCATCTCCGCGCCGCGCGCGCGCCGCACCAGCTCCATGTGGTTCACATAGGCGGAGGCGTCGGCGAACTGATAGGCGCGGGGCAACGGCGCGGCGCAGGCGGCCGGATCGAAGGACTCGCCAGAGGCTGGGTTGACGTCGAGCGCATCTGAAAGTTCTTGCAGCAACGGCGCGGCGCGGTCCCATTCCTCGATGGCGCGCTGCAATGTCGGTGCGGCGTCAGTGGC
>CAYYBI010000488.1:0-2501 GCA_964469835.1 uncultured Rhodospirillaceae bacterium | reverse complement strand
AGGTGCTGGTTCTGGCGCGCGACGGGACCCTCGAAGCGCATGACGGCATCGACCCAGGGGGCATATTTGGGTTTGACGCGGAACTCCGCGTCGGCGCAGTTCTGACTGCCGCAATAGGTAATACGGTCGTCGATCACGACGATCTTGCGATGGTTGCGCAGATCGATCCGCCCCCGAAAGGGCCGCAACAGCGGGTTGCCGATTGGCAGGCCGACCGCGACATGCACACCCGACGCCTGCATGTCCTGCCAATGCGCGGATTCGATCATCGCGCGGGAGCCGAGACCGTCCGCCATCGCGCGGCATCGCACCCCACGCGCGACAGCGCGTTTCAAGGCCTCGACGACCCTGCAGCCGTTGTTGTCGGCCAGCCAGATGTAGAACAGCAGATGTACGTGCTCGCGGGCCGAGTCGATGTCCGCGACCATGGCAGCGATGGTCTCATCGGAGACCGAGAACAGTCGCGCGGCGTTGCCCCCAAACGTCTCGAAACCGCTGATCGAACGGGCGGTTCGGAAAAGGTGACCGTATGATTCGGGGACTGTCGCGGCAAGATTTCCCGCCTCCTCCGGCGGCGACGACGCCAGGGCCGGCATCGCGCCGAGAACCTGGCGGGCGCGGGCAATACGCCGCCGCCCGATGTTGGTCTCGCCGATGAGGATGTAGGCCAGGATCCCCAGCACCGGTAACACCGCGATTACCGCCACCCATGCAACCCGGGAGGCCGGGTCGCGGTGCGGCCTGAGGATGGCTCGGGCAATAAACGCCACTTCGATCAGCGCCAGGCTTGCATAGCCAAGTGTTGCGAGTACTGCACTATCCGCCAACTTCTATATCTCCTGATCAGCCCCGCTTGATTGGTCAAACTTGAATGTTAGTGCATGATTGGCCTGTGATCCATCGGGATGATTACTTCTGGCGCTGGTGGCCGATACAGACAGGATGCGTTGGTCCCCCCACCATTTGTTTAATGTCCCTTGAGGGTCAAAGGCGGAAGCCAGGCGTTCTTGCAGGATCATTCCGCTATGCGGGGATGAGCGGACACTTAAGCCCTGAATGTCCGCCTGCCACCCCAAGGCGGGTGCGGCGAGGGCGGCCTGCCCCCATCCCCATCCTTCGAGACGGGCCTGCGGCCCTCCTCAGGATGAGGGCCGCGCCTCGAAGCAGGGAGGGGGTGGGCGATACCGCCGAAACCGGCGCCGGGCGGCAGCGCCGCACCGCACGGCCGGGGCGCGAGCGATCGCAGGGCCGATATGGCGGCTTACCGGCCGGCTCGCCCTCGTTTCGACGCCCAGATGATGGCGGCGCAGAGCGCGACGGGAAGCGCGACGAACATGATTCCGTACAGCCAGCCCGGCCAGCCGGCGACTTTCTCCGTCGCGACCAGGCCGAAGATGATCGCAACCGCCGGCGCGACGCCGTATTCCAGATTGCCGCTGTTGACGCCGCGCCATGCGCCGATAAGGCGCCACGCGAACATGCCGGGCCCCAGGACAAGAAGGACCACGCCCGAAATCGTCAGCACCAAGGTCATCTGGACGCCTCGTCACCGCTATGCCCCGGCCGTGATTTCCGGATCGCCCTGCTCAGGATGATCACCGGGATGATCCCGGCCAGCACGATGGTCAGCGCCGGCAGGGCCGCCTCGGCGATGCGTTCCTCGGAGGCGTATTCGTAGGCCCGCGTGGCAAGCGTCTGGAAATTGAACGGGCGCAGCAGGATCGTCGCGGGGAGTTCCTTGAGGACCTCGACGAACACCAGGGTGGCGCCGGCCAGCACGCCGCCCCGTATCAGCGGCAGGTGGACGCGCCACAACGTGCCCGCCGGGCCTTCACCGAGACTGCGGGCGGCGCCGTCCATGCTGGGCGTGACGCGGGTCAGCGCCGAATCGACGGCGCCGTTGGCCAGCGCCATGAAGCGCACCGTGTAGGCGAAGATCAGCGCCGCCACGGTGCCGCTGAATACCAGGCCGGTGGAGATCCCGAACGTCGCCTCCATGGCCGCGTCGATCGCATGGTCGAGGCGGGCCAGCGGCGGCACCGCGCCGACCGCCAGCACCGAGCCCGGGATCGCATAGCCGATACTGGCGAAGCGGGTGAGGCCGGCGAGCAGCCGTCCGCCATTGAGCCGCACCCCGTAGGCGAGGAACACCGCCGCCGCGATGCACACGAATGCGGCGAGGCCAGCGAGCATCAGGCTGTTCGTGAGGTCCGTGACGAACCGCGCGTCGAGCCCGCGCGTAAGGTTTCCCAGCGCGTAATCGCCCAGCACCGCGGCGGGTATGCCGAAGCCGAGCGCGATCGGCAGCGCGCAAACAGCGACGGCGGCCCATTTCTGCCAGCCGGCGAGGCGGTAGCCGGGCAACTCGCGGTAGCGGGTCGTCGTCTGGTGGTAGCGCTGGTGGCGGCGCGAGCGGCGCTCGATCCAGATCAACGCCAGCACGAGGACGAAAAGCGTGGCCGCCATCTGCGCCGCCGCCGGCTCGTTGACGTCGAGCCAGA
>CAYYBI010000487.1:0-8234 GCA_964469835.1 uncultured Rhodospirillaceae bacterium | reverse complement strand
GCGCTGCCGGAAATCGAGACCCATTTGTCGTCCTTGGGACGATAGGTGTTGCGGGGAGCGGTGAAGGGCAGACGGCTGCCGTTCCGTTCCTGCACGATGCCGAGCTGGTCATAATCGACGACCTGCGGGCCAAGCAGCGTCAGCAGCGGCTCGTATATCGCATAGTCGACGACCTGCCCCTTGCCTGACCGATGCTTCTCCTGCAGGGCGACCAGGGCGAGAAACGCCCCCATGAGGCCAGAGGTATCGTCGGCGAGCCCGAAGCCGGGAAGCAGCGGCGGCCGGTCGGGATAGCCGGTGATATAGGCGTAGCCGGAATACCCTTCGGCGAGCGTGCCGAATCCCGGCCTCGCGCTGTTCGGCCCGGTTTGGCCGAAGCCGGTGAGGCGGATCATGATGAGGCCCGGATTAATTGCACTGAGTTCCTCGTAGCTGAGGCCCCATTTTTCAAGGGTGCCCTTGCGGTAGTTCTCGACGATGATGTCGGCGTCTTTGATCAGCCGCTTCACGATATCGACACCGAGTGGTGTGCGCAGATCGGCGGTGATCGACCGTTTATTGCGGTTGATCAGCTTGTACATCAGCCCGACGCCGTTCTTGTTGTTTCCCCAGTAACGGACTTCGTCACCGGTCCCGGGCCGTTCGACCTTGATCACGTCGGCGCCGAAATCCGCGAGAAACATCGACGATAGCGGGCCTGCCAGAAAATTCGAGATGTCGATCACCTTGACGCCTGCGAGCGGCTGCGCCGACTGTTCAGTCTCCGCCGTCATTGATTTTCCTTGTCTGCAAGTTCCAGTTATTCAAAAGCTGCGCATCATCGCGTCCGGGCGTCGCCGCATCAACCCGGCACGTTGGCTATGTGGTTCACCGCGGCGAGACAATGCGGTAACATTTTTCCGGCTGGTACGGTACTGGCAACGTACAGAGGCAGATTTCAAGGAGCGTTGATGGCCTATCGAATCGAACCGATAAACGGGACTTTCGCCTGTGAAGTTCACGGTCTTTCCTTGTGGCAACCGCTGGACGACGCGACGGTGTCGCACATCACGGAATTTTGGAGCAGCCAGGGAGTGCTCGTCTTTCGCCGTCAGTCACTCAGCGAAGCGGAATTGGTGGCGTTTAGCCGGATGTTTGGCGATCCGGATGTTATTGTTCGGACGGACTGGCAAGGTGCCACGCCCGAGGTGGTGCAAATTTCCAATATGAAGGACTCGGCCGGCCGGTCGATCGGCGGCCTGGGGGCTGGTGAGCTCGGCTGGCACACCGATCAGTCCTATGTCGCCGACCCGGCAACCGGCAGCGTGTTGTATATGGTGGAGATGCCGCGCGATGGGGGGCGGACCTATTGGGCAAACCTGCAACTGGCCTATGACGCCCTGCCGGAGAAGACCAAGACACGGATCGACGGGTTGAGCGGCGTCTACGACTACGTGGCGCGGCAATCGACCTATGACGACGAACCGGAAATGTCGCAGGAACTGCGGCGAAAGACCCCGCCGGTGACCCATCCTTTGGTCAACCGCCATCCGGTTACGGGCCGTAAATCGCTGTATTTGGACCCGACGACATCGGTGGGAATTGCCGAATTACCGGGGCCGCAGGGCCGACAACTGCTCGATGAACTAAACGAGCACGCGACGCAGCCCGATTTCGTCTATGCCCATGAATGGCAAGTCGGCGATGTCGTTATGTGGGACAACGGATTTCTATTGCATCGACGGGATCCGTTCGATGCCGCCCAGAACCGTTTGCTGAAACGGACGACGCTGCGCCTGTCGCCGGCGCATCATATCGTTCCGCCGTCTACTCTGATCGCAGCCTAGGATCGAGCACGTCCCGCATCGCATCGCCGAAGAGGTTGAAGCCAAAGACCGCGAGCGTGATCGCGAGGCCCGGGAAGATCGGCACCCATGGGGCGCTTTCGGCATATTCTTCGGCGCCGCCCTGCAGCATCAGCCCCCATGATGGTGTCGGCTCCTGCACGCCGAGACCGAGATACGACAGCGACGCTTCGAGCAGGATCGCCTGGCCGATATTGGCGGTCATGATGATCAAATAGGGCGCCATCACGTTCGGCGCCATGTGGCGCAGGATGATCCGGGTGCTGCTGAACCCGAGCGCGCGCGCGGCATCGACATAGGGGATCTCGCGAATTGCCAAGGCGTTCGACCGTACGATGCGGGCCGCGTCGGGAATGAACGGCAGGCATATAGCGAAGATGACGTGGTGCAGTTCGGATCCGAAGACGGCGACCACGGTGAGCGCGATGATGATCGTCGGAAACGCGATAAAGACGTCCATGATCCGTTGGAAAATCAGATCCACCGTGCCGCCGAAGAAGGCGCTTGCAACGCCGAGAATTAGCCCGGTCGTTGCGCCTACGCCCGCCGCGACGATGCCGATGAACAGCGCCGTGCGCGCGCCATAGATAAGCCGTGATACCTGATCCCGGCCGAATTGGTCGGTACCAAGCCAGAATTCCGAGCCGGGCGCCATCAGCATGAATTCGAATGCGGCGGTTTCGGGCTTGTGCGGTGCGATGAAATTGGCGAACACCGCCAGGATCACCATGATCAGCACGATCAATCCGCCGGTGGCGCCCAACGGATAATTTTTGATCATGTCCCTGGCGGCAACATACCAGGGACGCCGGCCGAGTTCGGCGACATCCAAGTCTTCCAAATAGCGTGTGGTGGACACCAGCGAGCCTCCAATGTGGATAAGGCGGCGTAAAACGACTGACCGGCGCGTCATAAAGGACGCGGCGGTCAGGGTCAACGGGTAGATTCAGTTACTGCGATCTTAAGCGCGGATCGAGTTCGTCCCGGACGGCATCGCCGAACAGGTTGAAGCCGAACACCGCAACGGTAATCGCGAGGCCGGGGAAGATCGGCACCCACGGGGCGCTTTCGGCGTATTCTTCCGCACCGCCCTGCAGCATCAGTCCCCAAGCCGGAGTCGGTTCCTGCACGCCGAGGCCCAGATAGGACAGCGAGGCTTCGAGCAGGATGGCTTGGCCGACAAAGGCGGTCAGCATGATCAGGAACGGCGCCATCACGTTCGGCGCCATATGCCGCAGGATAATACGCATGTGCGAGAACCCGAGCGCACGAGCGGCATCCACGTACGGAATTTCCCGGATCGCCAACGCATTGGACCGCACGACGCGGGCGCAGCGTGGAATAAACGGGATCGTGATGGCGATGATCACGTTCTGGATTCCGGTGCCGAATATGGCGACGACGGCCAGCGCCATGATGATCAGCGGGAAGGCCATGAAGACATCCATGATCCGCTGGAAGACGAGATCGATCGTGCCGCCGAAATACGCGCTACCGACACCGAGCACCAAGCCGATAAAGGCGCCGACGAAGGCGGCCGTGAAGCCAACCAGCAACGCGGTTCGGGCGCCGTAGACGACCCGGGTCCAGATATCGCGGCCCATTTGGTCGGTGCCGAGCCAGAATTCGACCCCCGGCGCCGTCAACATATGCTCGAAGGAGTTCGATTCGGGATCGAATGGCGTCAGGGCGTCAGCGAAGACGGCGAGAATGATCATTATGAGGACGAGCAATCCGCCAAATGCTCCAAGCGGGTTTTTGCTGAGCGTACTGGTGAACCTTTGCCAACGCGTTCTCGTATCGAACAGTTCTTCAATTTCAACCGATGCGCCGGATGCTTCTAATTCTTCTATCGTTGCCATCGAATTTCCTCCCTAGCTGTAGCGGATCCGGGGATCCAGCCACGCGTAGAAGATATCAACCACGAAGTTGGTTACCACGAAGATGAATGCCACCAGCATGACCAGTGCTTGGGTCAGGCTGTAGTCATGGTTCGTCACGGATTCGACGAACAATTTGCCGAGGCCGTTCAGATTGAACACCTGCTCGGTGACGACAAGCCCGCCCATCAGGAAGGCAAACTCGATGCCGATGACCGTAACAACCGGCAGCATCGCATTTTTCAGGGCGTGTCGATTGATGATCACCTTCTCGAGAAGTCCCTTCGCCCGTGCAGTGCGGACATAATCTTCGCGCAACACTTCGAGCAGGGCCGATCGGGTCATGCGTGTCGCGACCGCCGAATAGCGGTATCCGGTGGCCAAGGCCGGCCAGATCAGTTGCGACAAGTTGCCGAGCGGATCTTTCCAAGGGTCGACATACTGAATTGGTGGCATCCAGGCTTCCCCGAGCCATGCCTGTGTCGAGATCAGGAGGCCTAGAATGATCAGAATACCGAGCCAGAAGGAGGGTAGGGCGATCCCGGCTATGCTGAACGTCCGGACGATATAGTCGATCCAGGTGTTCTGCTTGATCGCGGAAATCGTTCCCATCGGGATCGAGATGATGATGCTCACCACCGTCGCCATGATGGCGATTTGCAGCGAGAGCTCGAACCGCAGGCCGATTTCTTCGGTAATGGCCCGGCTGGTCCACATGGACTCACCCAGATCGAATGTCGCAAAGCCCCAGACGAAACTCAGGAACTGTTCCCAAATCGGCCGGGTGATGCCGAGATTGATCCGGCATTGCTCAATAGCCGTTTCATCGACGAAGGAGCCTTCGCCGGCCATACGCAGCGCGCACACATCACCGGGTATCAACCGCAGGAGACCGAAAACCAGGATCGCCGCCCCAATCAGGGTCGGGATCATCAGGAAAACGCGCTTAATCGTGTATTTATACATTAATTCGCTCCGAGATTTTCCCTCCCGCCGCCCGATGCGACGAGAGGGATATCCTTATTCCATCAACCGCTTATTGCAGCTTCGGATCGAGCCAAACCTGGTCAAGCGACTGGTTCAGATAGTGACTGGGCGCGATCTTCCAGCCCTTCACATAGCTGCGATGCGGATTGATTTTATACCACCAGAACGAGGTCATGTAGTGGACCTGGTCCGACAGGATGTATTTTTCGTAAGTACGCATCTTTTGATACTGCTTCTTGGGGTCCGCTTCGTTGAGCATGTCCAGATACATGTCCGTGACCTTTTGGTCCGTGTGGTTCGAGTAGTTGTTGCCCGCACCCTTGATCCACTTGGACACGTCGATCGTCGGGTTGATCACGGTTTGACAGTTGAAGTCGACGGCGACGTCGAAATCGCGCGTCTTGCGCAGACCGGCGTACCACGGCCCAGACGGCAGGACCTTCTGGTCGGCCTTGGCGCCAATTTTGCGCCATTGGTCGATGTACCACGTTCCGACGACCTTGTAGGGCTGGTCGACCGCGCGGTTCCACAAGGTGACCTTGAGGTTCGGATGGCCGGCTTCCTGAAGCAGCTTCTTCGCACGCGCCCGGCTCGCCCGGACGTCCTTGGCGTAGCCGTTCAGGGTCTGCAGCCACCGCTTGGAGCCTTCCAGCGGGTGACCCGGGAAGGTCACGCCGCCGACCGTCTTGACCAGCGCGATCTTCGACAGATACCGGGAGCCGCCCCAGCGATCGAAGGCCAGCGTCAGTGCCTGGCGCACGCGTTTGTCCTGGAACCGTTTCAGCTTCTGGTTTGGCGTGGCCCCCATCAGGCAATTCCAGTTGCTTTCCTGGACCTTGATCTTCTTGCCGAGGGCGCGAACCAGATCGTCACGTGCCTTTGGCGGGAAGCCGCGGAATTCGATCGCCGCGCGGTTGCCTCGGATTGCCTGCAGGCGAACCGACATCTTCGGTGCCGAAATTGCCTTGTAGCCGTCCAGATAGGGCAGGCCCTTGACGTGGAAATTCTCGAACCGAGCGCCCTCTACGAACGCACCCGGCTGATGTTCCACGAACTTGAACGCGCCCGTGCCGTTGATGTTCTTTTGATGCCAGCTGTAGCCGTGCTCGTCGAGATCCTTCTTCGAATAGGTGAAGTTGAACGGCGACGCCAGGGCCGGGATCATGGCAGCCAGCGGCCGCTTCAGTTGCACATGCAGAGTTGTCGGATTGGGTGCATCGACGCTCGACACTTGGGAATACCAGGCTTTGCGCGAACTCGGTATGCCCTTCGGCGGGAACATAATTTTGTCCAACGTCGCCTTGACGTCGGCCGAGGTCAGCGGCGTACCGTCATGGAAGACCACATTCGATTTGATCTTGAAGGTGATGGTCTTGCCGCCGTTGGTGGTTTGCGGCTTACCCTCGCAGAGATCGCAGATAATATCCGTCGGTGACTGCGGATTGTCGGGATTGACGCGCAGCAATGTGCTGTAAAACGGCCGAATCGGATGGATCATGCCGAATGTGGTTTCCCGATGCCCGTCATAGGACGGTATCTTACTGCCGACAACGAAGCTTAAAACGCCACCTCTTACAGGCGTTTCCTGTGCCGACGCGGTAATTGCCGCACTGGTGGCGAACGCCGCTCCCAGAGCCGCAACCGCAGTAAACGATGCCTTTACTTTCATCATTTCCCCAATTCTCCTTCCTGCTTGCAGGAATACAGTCGTTTCCAAAAATCCGGAACCAGCCTTGACTATACTGCCAATTGCGCTGCTCGCGGGTGTTTAATTCAATTTATCGGATCACACTTCGTGACAGGCCACCCAATGGTCTGGTTTGATTTCCCGGAATTCAGGTATTGATTTAGGACAACCGTCCGCGGCGAGATCGCACCGGGGATGGAAGACGCACCCGCTCGGCGGGTTGATCGGGCTGGGGATTTCTCCCTTGATAACCTGATGTGCCCGTTGCGCTTCGATTGTCGGATCGGGAATTGGCACGGCGTCGAGCAACGCCTTGGTATAGGGGTGGATTGGATTGTCGAACAGCTCGTCGCAATCTGCCAACTCGACCATCTTGCCGAGATACATTACTGCGACCCGGTGGCAAAGATGGCGCACGACACTGAGATCGTGCGAGATAAAGAGGTAAGTGAGGCCAAGCTCGTCGCGCAGATCTTCCAACAGATTGATCACCTGCGCCTGAATCGACACGTCGAGCGCCGATACCGCTTCGTCACAAACGATAAATTCCGGATCCATCGCCAGCGCCCGTGCGACGCCGACGCGTTGCCGCTGACCGCCGCTCATTTCATGCGGATAACGGTCGGCGAATCGAGTGCTTAGCCCGCACAGGTTGAGAAGCTCCATTACTCTTTTGTCGCGGTCCCCCGGGTCTTCAATGATCCCGTGCACGCGCATCGGCTCGCTCAGAATATCCCTGATCTTCATACGAGGGTTCAGCGAACTATACGGATCCTGGAAGATCACTTGGATCTTCTGCCGGAAGGGAATCATTTCGCTGGAACCGAGGTTGTTCAGGTTGGTTCCTTGGTAAATGATCTCACCCGCCGTGGGCTTCTCGAGCTGTAGAATACAGCGCCCGGTCGTCGTCTTGCCGCAGCCGGATTCACCGACCAGACCAAGCGTTTCGCCCTTGCGGATGCTGAACGAGATACCGTCCACCGCTTTCACATGGGCGACGACCTTGGGAATAAGGATGCCCTCGGTCACCGGGAAGTGCATTTTGAGGCCATTGACCTCAACTAAATTATCACCGAGGCCGTGCACGACGCCCGGCGTGGCTCCACTGTCTTGAATTGCCGATGCTTCGCTCATGATGCTGCTCTTTCAATCCCGGCAAGATTATTCTTTTCCCAACACGCAGAGGAATGCCCCGGAGAAACGTCTTCCAATGTCGGGTTTTCCCGTGCGCAACGATCAACCGCAAAGCGGCACCGTGGCCGGAACGGACAACCGGCGTCGAGCCTCGCCAAATCAGGCGGCTGACCATCGACCGGATCGAGTTTCGCTTGCCGGGTTTGGTCGAGCCTTGGCACCGATTTCAGGAGCGCCAGCGTGTAGGGGTGCTTCGGATTGTGATAGATCTCCTCGGCCGTGCCCGTTTCGATGATTTTGCCCGCATACATTACGTTCACGCGATCCGCATAGCGGGCCACGACGCCGAGGTTATGGGTGATGATGATCAGCGCGACACCGAGGTCGCGGGTCAGATTCTTCATCAATTCCAAGATCTGCGCCTGGATTGTCACGTCGAGCGCCGTTGTCGGTTCGTCGGCGATGATGAGTTTCGGTTCGCAAGCCAGCGCAATGGCGATCATAACCCGTTGGCGCATGCCACCGGACAGATGATGCGGGTACTGCGCGAGGCGGCGGTCCGGCTCGGAAATTCCTACCATTCCGAGCAAGGCGACGGCGCGCGCGTTGGCTTCTTCGTCGTTCATGCCGAGATGGTGTTGCAGTGTCTCGGTAATCTGCAATCCAATGCTCAACACCGGGTTCAGCGAGGTCATCGGCTCC
>CAYYBI010000486.1:0-15213 GCA_964469835.1 uncultured Rhodospirillaceae bacterium | reverse complement strand
ACGGAATGCCCGGATGGCGATCGCGGATGAGCCGGCTCGTTGCGGCGAGATCGCCGATCAGCGTCCTGACTCCGGCCCAACGGCCGGGATACGGCGCATCGCCAAAGCCGCGTTGATCATAGGCGTAGGTGACGATCCCGTGTTTCGCCCAGAAGCCGCCGGGTTCCTCGAAGGCGCGGGAGTAATCGTTGAAGCCGTGCAGTGCGAGAATGACGGCGGTCGGCCGGCCCGCGGGCCGCCAAACCCTAAGCGGCAATATCGCGCCGTCGGCCATCCGCAAAGTGTCGGGGTTCAACCCGGGTGTCGTAATCGGCGTCCCTGCCGGAATGACACGCGGCGAGCACGCGACCAGCACTGCCGCCAAGATCAACAGCATGGCAACGCGGGCGGTCATCGATATTCGTCCTCTGCCGGTTTCTTGCGGCGGCTGGTTAATTGGCGGAACACGGTCGCCAGATCGGCTTCCCTTGTGGTCAGGTCGGTGACCCGGATGCCGCTGCGGCGGATGGCATCGAGCAATTCGCCGGCGTCGACGCGCCCGGTTTGGTAGCGGATGGTCAGGTGATGCGGATCCTCAAGGTCGCTCTGATAGCGCCGCAACAGGTCTGGCACCGAGTCGAGCGGTTCGGCCAGGGTGACGCATAGCGCCTTGCTGTCGATCCGGCGCAGCAGGTCGTCCCGCGTCTCGCACGCCGCCAGGCGGCCGTGGTCGATGATGGCGATGCGATCGCACAGCGTCTCCGCCTCGTCGAGGTAGTGGGTGGTCAACAAAATGGTGACGCCCTGCTGGTTGAGCAATTTTACGTTTTGCCAAAGCTGTTCGCGCAGGTCGATGTCGACGCCCGCGGTAGGCTCATCCAGTACCAGGATCGGCGGGTTGTGGACCATTGCCTTGGCGATCAGCAGGCGTCGGCGCATGCCGCCCGAAAGGGTCCGCGAATAGGCGTCCGCCTTGTCGGTGAGGCCGACCGTCTCGAGGATTTCGGCGGTCCTGCGTTCTGATTTTGGCACGCCGTAGAAGCCTGCCTGCATCTCGAGGTATTCCCGTGCGGTGAAGAAGGAATCGATGTTGAGCTCCTGCGGCACCACGCCGATCGCCGCCCGGGCGCTCCGCGGATCCCGGTCGATATCATAATCCCATACCTGCACCGACCCCGCGGTCTTCAGGACTAGCCCCGCGAGGATATTGATCAGCGTTGACTTTCCGGCGCCATTCGGTCCCAGCAAGGCGAACATCGAGCCGCGCGGGATCGTCAGATCGACGCGATCGAGCGCGGGCACGCCACCGCCGCGCTTCCGATTACCATAGATCTTTGTCAGCCCTGTCACCCTGACGGCGGCGTCCGGCGATGGTGCGGGGGCGCGATCGGTCATGCGCGGCACGGGGCGATGGATGCGAGGTTGATCATGGCGGGGCTTTCGGTATCATCTGCCGGACTGTCCGGTCAATCGATCTGCTGTTCGCGTTATGACGCGGGTCCCGACGGGCCGCCACGGCACCACGCCGCTCAATCACGTTGTACTTTCATGTCATGGAGGCCACCCGGCCATGGAACCGCCCGAAACCATTGAGGTCGATACGCCGCAAATCCACTGTGACGGCGGCGACGGCGCCTTGGGGCATCCCCGCATTTTTCTCAACATGGGCGAAGCACGGTCGGTGGACTGCCCCTATTGCGGCCGGCATTTCGTCCTCAAGCAGGGCGCCAAGGCGGCTGCCGCGCACTAGATCAACCTGCCTTTAAATGGAATCATTTAAAGGCAGTAAAGTTGATCGATTCTATAGAGATAGAGCAGCTTATGTGCGCCCGATAGGGCGCACGCTGCTCTAGGCCGCCGGCGCGGAGAAAGTATTCCCAGCCGCCTGTACCGGCCTGGCCGCCATGCGCTTCTTGTGAAGCCGGATGCTATTCGGCATGCTGGCGCGGTGCTGACCATCAACGCGGGGATTAGGGATGCCGGACGCCACCGCACCGAAACATGTCTATCTGGTCGACGGATCGGGCTTTATTTTTCGCGCCTTTCACGCAATCCGGCCGCTGACCAGCCCGGACGGCACGCCGGTCAATGCGGTCTACGGATTCGTTCAGATGTTGATGAAAATTCTGGACGATACGGATGCCGATCGCCTTGCGGTGATTTTCGATGCGGCGCGCAAAACGTTCCGCAACGACATCTACCCCGAATACAAGGCGCACCGGCCCCCGCCGCCGGAAGAGCTCGTCCCGCAATTCGGATTGGTCAAGCGCGCGGTCGAGGCGTTCAACGTGCCGGCCATCGAAATGGAAGGCTTTGAGGCGGACGACATCATCGCCACCTATGCGCGGCTCGCCAAGGAGGCCGGCGCCGAGGTCACCATCGTCTCGTCGGACAAGGATTTGATGCAGCTCGTCAACGACAAGGTGACGATGTACGACGCGATGAAGAACCAGGAGATCGGCCATGATCAGGTGGTCGAGAAATTCGGTTTGGGTCCGGATAAGGTGGTTGAGGTTCAGGCGCTTGCGGGCGATTCGACCGACAACGTGCCGGGCGTGCCCGGGATCGGCGTCAAGACGGCGGCGCAGCTGCTCGAAGAATACGGTGATCTGGAAACGTTGCTGGCCCGGGCTGAGGAAATCAAACAGCCGAAGCGGCGGGAGAATTTGATCGAGTTCGCGGAGCAGGCGCGCATTTCGCGGCAATTGGTGCAGCTGCGCGACGACGTTCCGGTGGACATTTCGATCGATACGATGGGGCGTGTCGAGATGGATGCGGAGACCGTCCTGCCCTTCCTGCGCGAGCAGGGTTTCAAATCGATTGTCACGCGCGTCGAAAGCAAGCTCGGCATCTCCGATGGCCAGACCGCCGACGCGACGCCCGATAAAACGGACTACACGCTCGTTCAGGATGAGGCGGCGCTGCAAAAGTGGATCGATGCCGCCTTCGACGCGGGATATGTCGCGGTCGATACGGAGACAACCTCGCTGAACGCGAACCGCGCCGACCTGGTCGGCATCTCGCTCTCGGTGACGCCGGGACAGGCCTGCTACATTCCCGTGGCGCATCGCGCCAGCAACGGACAGGGCGCGCTCGATCTCGGCGGCGATGATGCCGGCACGGGCGTGAAGGGCAAGCAGGCCGCGCCGAAACAGATTCGCCGGAACCGGGCGCTGGAGTTGCTGCGGCCCCTGCTTGAGGACCCGGGCGTGCTCAAGATCGGCCAGAATATCAAATACGACGCGCTGATCTTCGCCCGCTACGGCATTCCGGTAACGCCGGTCGACGACACCATGCTGCTGTCCTTCGTGCTCGACGGCGGCGCCGGGAAGCACGGCATGGATGAATTGGCCGAGCGGCATCTCGGCGTCAGCACGGTGAAATACAAGGACGTCGTCGGCAGCGGCAAGAACCAGGTGACGTTCGACTACGTGCCGCTCGATAAGGCGTGCGGCTATGCCGCCGAGGACGCGGACATCACGCTGCGCCTGCACCGCTTGCTGAAACCCCGCCTGCTCGCCGAACGCATGGTCACCATTTACGAAACCATCGAGCGGCCCCTGATCCAGGTGCTGAGCGAAATTGAGCGCAAAGGGGTGCTGGTCGACCCGGCGGCGCTGCGCGCGCTCAGCCGCGACTTCGCCCAGCGCATGGGCGGGCTGGAAGACGAAATCCGCACCCTTGCCGGGGAGGATTTCAATATCGGTTCGCCGAAGCAGCTCGGCGAAATTCTGTTCGACAAGATGGGGTTGCCGGGCGCCAGGAAAACCAAGACCGGCGCCTACAAAACCGATCAGGACGTCCTCGAAGGTCTCGCCGCCGCCGGGCACGACCTGCCCGCCCGGGTGCTGGACTGGCGGCAGATCGCCAAGCTCAAGAGCACCTACTCGGACTCGCTGGTCGAGCAGATCAACCCGGATACCGGCCGCATCCACACGTCTTACGCCATGGCGGGGGCACAAACGGGGCGGCTCGCCTCGACGGATCCGAACCTGCAGAACATTCCGGTGCGCACCGAGGAAGGCCGCAAAATTCGCCAGGCCTTCATCGCCCGCGACGGCTGCAAGCTGGTATCGCTGGATTACAGCCAGATCGAGTTGCGGATCGTCGCCCATATGGCGGGCATCCAGGCGCTGGTCGACGCCTTTCGGGACGGCGCCGACATCCATGCGCTGACCGCCTCGCAGGTCTTCGGCATTCCGATGGAGGGGATGGATCCGATGGTGCGGCGCAAAGCCAAGGCGATCAATTTCGGCATCATCTACGGCATCAGCGCGTTCGGCCTGGCACGGCAGCTCGGCATCGAACAGCGTGAGGCGAAGGCGTATATCGAGACGTATTTCGAGCAATACCCCGGCATTAACGACTATATGGAGCGGATGCGCGAGGCATGCCGGAAATCGGGCAAGGTCGAAACCCTGTTCGGCCGCCGCATCCATCTGCCCGGCATCAACGACAAGAACCCGATGCGCCGCAATTATGCGGAGCGCCAGGCGATCAACGCGCCAATCCAGGGGACCGCCGCCGACATCATCAAGCGCGCGATGCTCCGTGTGCCATCGGCGTTGACGCGCAATAAGCTCGAGGCGGACATGCTGCTGCAGGTGCATGACGAGTTGCTGTTTGAAGTGCCGGAGTCGCAGATCGACGACACCATCGTCGCGGTGCGCATGGTGATGGAGGGCGCGGCCAATCCGGCGGTGTCGCTGGAAGTGCCGCTGGTTGTGGATGCGGGAATCGGCGACAATTGGGATCAGGCGCACTGAGTGGCGCATCGGCAAGGAATAGGATCATCAGGAGAGTCATAGGGTGCTGATTCACCATGATAAACTGCGCGCCGTCGTGCGCGCCATTTGCGCCGCCGCCGGCAGCGAAAGCGATGAAGCCGCGAAGGTCGCGGACAATCTCGTCACCGCCAACCTTACCGGGCATGACAGCCACGGTGTCGGCATGCTGCCCCGCTATATCGCGTGCGCGCGAACCGGCGAGCTCAAGATCAACGCGCATGTGAAGATCGTACGGGACGAAGGCTCGATGCTCGTGCTGGATGGCCAGACCGGCTACGGCCAGGTGATTGGCGGCGAGGCGATGGCGCTCGGCATCGAGCGGGCGCGGGCGCACGGGGTCGCCGTGCTTGCGCTTCGCAACAGCTTTCATCTGTGCCGCATCGGCGCTTGGGCCGAACAATGCGCCGCCGCCGGGATGATCTCCTTCCACTATGTCAACGTGATCGGCCACAAGCCGCTTGTCGCTCCATTTCGGGGCGGCGATGCGCGCTACGCGACCAACCCCTATACCTGCGTTCTGCCGGCGACGGACAACAATCCGACCACCCTGCTCGACATGGCGACCAGCGTGGTTGCCATGGGCAAGGTGCGCGTCGCCAAGAACAAGGGCGAACAGGTCCGGGAAGGGGCGTTGATCGATGCGCAAGGGCGGCCGACCACGGATCCCAATACGATGTACACGCCGCCCTTCGGCGCAGTGCTGCCGTTCGGCGAACATAAAGGCTATGGCATGGCGCTGATGGCCGAACTGCTCGCCGGCGTGATGAGCGGCGGCCAGACGATGCGGGCCGAGACGCAGCGCCAGGACGACACCATCCTCAACAATATGCTGGCGATCATCATGGATCCGCGCCGCCTGGTGGACGAGGATTTCTATAAATCGGAAGTCGATGCGACGCTGGCGCACGTCAAGGCGTCGCCGCCGCAAAACCCGGCGGAGCCGGTGCTGGCGCCGGGCGACCCGGAACGGATAAGCAAGGCCGAGCGAGAGGCCAATGGCGTTCCGATCGATGACAATACCTGGGAGGAAATCCTCGCCGCCGGAGAGTCCGTCGGACTCAATCGAAGCGACGTCATGGGGATGGCCGCCTAGCAGGCCGGTGCGATCGCGCCGACACTCACCCTCGCCCTTCGACACGCTCAGTGTAAGGATGAGCTTGGATACCACGGATTGAGAATTTTTGGCCGCCTTGGTGAAGAGCGGAAGATTTCGAAAATTAGAAAGGGAGGACACAATGCTGAAGATCCTGGGACGCAAGACATCGTCGAATGTCATGGAGGTGCTGTGGCTTTGCGCAGAGCTGGGCATCGAGTATGACCGCGAAGACATCGGTGGGCCGTTCGGCCGCAACGACGAGCCGGAGTATCTCGCTAAAAACCCTAACGGTTTGGTGCCGACGATCGAAGACGGTGATTTCATCCTTTGGGAATCCAATGCGATCGTCCGTTATCTCGCGGCCAAGCATGGCGCGGGATCGACGATCTGGCCGGACAACCTGCAGACGCGGGCCTCGGCCGACCGCTGGATGGATTGGCAGCTGACCAAGGTTGCACCGCAGATCACGCCGGTCTTCTGGAACCTGGTGCGGACGCCCGACGCCGAGCGCAACATGGACGCGGTTGCCGCCGCCATCAAATTAGGCCACGAGGTCTGGGGCATTCTCGATTCCCAGCTTTCGAAAACCGACTATGTCGCCGGTAATGATTTCACGGTCGGCGACATTCCGGTCGGCATTCATGCCTTTCGCTGGTTCTCGCTGGTCGATGACCGGCCCGCGATGCCGGCGCTGGAAGCCTGGTATGGCCGGCTGCAAGACCGACCGGCCTATCGCGAACACTGCATGAACCCGCTGGTTTAGGATGAACGCGCGGCTTGCCATCGCGAAGGTGTTGAATAAAGTCTAGGGATCAGGAGGGCGCAATGGTCGGACCGAGACGGGTACACGATATGGGTGGGCAGGATGAGGGGCCGGTGCCGCAGGAAGGGCATCAGCACGAGGCGTGGGAAAAACGCATCGATGCCATTCGGATGCTTTGCGGGAAGTACGACCTGCTGCGTACCGATGAGATGCGCCGCAACATCGAGGATCTCGGCCCCGGCGCGTATGACGAACTCGGCTACTATGAGCGGTGGTGCGCGGCGATTACGAACGTGTTGTTGCAGAAGAGCGTGTTTTCGGTCGATGACCTGGGCCGCAAGATGGAAGAGGTCGAGGACCGCTGGGAAAAGGCGCGCGCGGAATGAGCGACCAATTTACCATCGGCGACCGAGTACGGGTGCGCCGCGCCTATCCGGCGGGTCATGTGCGGGCACCGTATTTCACCCGCGGCAAGACCGGCGTGGTGACGGAGATTGCCGGGCATTATCACAACCCGGAAGACCTCGCCTATGGCCGCTATGACGGCGCTGTCTTGCCGCTCTATCGCGTGCGGTTCGAGCAGACCGATTTGTGGGCGGACTATCAGGGCGGTCCGAAGGACAGCACGATCGTTGATGTATATGAAAATTGGTTGGAACCCGAAAAAGGAGGCGGCCGATGAGCAGCCCCGACGAGCACGTCCATGAGCATGACCACGATCATGATCACGACCGGACGTTTCAGCCCGACATCGAGGATTCGCCCTACTCGCACTACCAGGTCATGGCGCAGGCGCTGGGCGAGATCCTGATCGACAAGGGGATCATCACCGCCGACGAGCTGCGCGAACAGATCGAGGTGCAGGATTCCCGCAGCCCGGCCGAAGGGGCGAAACTGATCGCCCGCGCCTGGACCGATCCGGACTTCAAGGCGAAATTCATGGCCGATGTGAATGCCGCCGCCGAGTCGCTCGGCGTGCCGGCGGGCGATATCCCCATCCGGGCGGTGGAGAACACACCCGGCGTGCACAATGTGATCGTGTGCACCTTGTGCTCCTGCTATCCGCGCGGGCTGCTCGGCGTGCCGCCGGATTGGTACAAATCGCGCGCCTATCGCAGCCGGACCGTCCGCGAGCCGCGGGCCGTGCTATCGGAATTCGGCACCGTCCTGCCGGACGATCTCGAAGTCCGCGTGCACGACAGTACCGCCGACCTTCGATACATCGTTCTGCCGATGCGGCCGGAAGGGACGGAAGCGATGGACGAAGCGGCGCTGGAGGCGCTGGTCAGCCGGGATTGCATGATCGGTGTGTCGCTGCCGCGTAAACCGAAGGCATGACGGCGCACCCGCATTTTTACCAGTTGTAAACGCCTACGCTTCTATGAAGAAGTCCATGCGACTTTTTCGCGCCATCACGCTTGTCCTGTTTGCCGCCGCCCTGCTGGGCGGTTGCTACCTGCCGAGCGAATTCAAGGCGGATCTCCGGATCGCGCCAAACGGCAACTACAATTTCAAGTACGAAGGCCTGCTGGTGTATTTGCCGTTGATGAAGAAGATTTCAGCCGGCGATCTGTCGGCGGAAGCGTTGCAGAAGGAAGTGGCTGCGATCCACGGCGATCTCGGCCGCGACGCCGGATTCAAGGAAATCGCCTATATCGACCGCGGCACCTTTCGCGTGCGCTATGCGCGCGTCGGCAACATCGTGCAGGAAAAATCGTTCAATTTCGTGCGTTCGAGCGCGCGGATGCTGTCGATCGAAAGACGCTTGGATGGAACCGTTCACGTCATCGGCGACAAGCCGAACAAGGAGCTCGCCAAACAGCTCGCGCGCGGCGACTTCGTGGTGCGCGGCACATTGCGGGTTCAGACCGAGGCGCAGGTCGTCCGCCACAATGCCAGCGACGTGACGGAAGCCGCCGCCAAACTCTATATCTGGCAGATCGAGGGTGTCGAGCGGAAGTCGCCCCGGCTGGTTTTCAAGCTGCAAGGCCGCTAACCGCCGATCGGGCGATCCCGTGACCGGGGCCGGCTATGGCGGGCTTTTCGTCACAGCCTTTCTTGCCGCGACCCTCTTGCCGCTGTCATCCGAAGCGGTCCTGGCCGCGCTCGCCGCGGCTAAAGGTTTCGATCTTTTTGGGCTGGTGGCCGTGGCGACCCTGGGCAATACGCTCGGCGCGTTGGTCAATTGGCTGCTCGGCCGGTTCTGCTTGCGCTGGCGCAATCGCCGCTGGTTCCCGGTCGACGCGGCGCGGCTCGGCAGGGCTTCGGACTGGTACCGGCGCTACGGCGTCTGGTCATTGCTGCTGGCTTGGGTGCCGGTAATCGGCGACCCGCTGACTTTCATTGCCGGCTTCCTGGGAATTCGGCTGGTGTATTTTCTGCCATTGGTCGCGCTCGGCAAGGCGGCGCGCTATGTCGTCATCGCAGGCCTGGCGCGATCGCTTTTCGGATAAGCGCCGCGCCAGGTCCGGGATGCGAAGCAGGCTTCGGGTGCGGCTTATGCCGCGGCGAAGATTCCGGCCTTTCTGACGTCGTCGCCGACATAGGATTCGAACTGCTTGAAGTTGGTCTCGAAGCGGCCGCACAGATCACGGGCGGTCGAATCATAAGCAGTCTTGTCGGACCAGGTCGTACGCGGCTGCAACACGCCTTCAGGCACGTCCGGGCAATTCTGGGGAACCAGGACGCCGAAGTTGGGATCGGGCGCCGCCGCAACCTCGGCGAGCCGGCCGTCCAGCGCGGCGCGAACCATAGCGCGGGTATGCTCGATCTTCATGCGCGATCCCGTGCCGTAGGCGCCGCCCGACCAGCCGGTGTTGACCAACCAGCATTTGGCGCCGCTCTTGCGGATCCGGTCGCCCAGCATCTTGGCGTAGACCGATGGGTGGCGCGGCATGAACGGCGCGCCGAAACAGGTCGAGAAAGTGGCTTCCGGTTCGGTAACGCCTTTTTCCGTTCCGGCCACCCGCGCGGTGTATCCCGACAGGAAGTGATACATCGCCTGATCGGCGCTGAGCCGGCTGATCGGCGGCAGGACGCCGAACGCGTCGGCGGTCAGCATAACCACGTTTTCGGGCTGGCCGCCCATCCCCCTGGCTTCGATATTCGGGATGAAATCGATCGGGTAGGAAGCGCGGGTGTTTTCGGTTAGCGAGCCGTCGCTCAAGTCGAGCATCCGGGTCGTCGGGTCCATTACGACATTTTCCAGAACCGTGCCGAAACGACGGGTCGTCGCGTAGATTTCCGGTTCGGCCGTTGCCGAAAGATTGATGACCTTGGCGTAACAGCCGCCTTCGAAATTGAACACGCCGGTGGCCGACCAGCCGTGTTCGTCGTCGCCGATCAGCGTTCGGGTGCCGTCCGCCGACAGCGTCGTCTTGCCCGTGCCCGAGAGGCCGAAGAAGATGCTGACGTCGCCGCCGGCGCCGATGTTGGCGGAGCAATGCATCGGCAGCACGTCGTTTTCCGGCAACAGGTAATTGAGGTATGAAAAGACCGATTTTTTGATTTCGCCTGCGTATACCGTGCCGGCGATCAGCACCAGCTTTTCGGCAAAGTTCATCATCACGGCGCATTCGGAATTGGTGCCGTCGCGTTCGGGCACCGCCTGGAAATACGGCGCGTTGAGGATGGTAAGATCGGGCGTGAATTTGGCTAGCTCGTCGCTGCTTGGCTCGATGAACATGTTGCGTGCGAACAGGCTGTGCCAAGGGCTATCGGAAATCACCCGGACCGAAATTCGGTAGTCCGGATCGGCGCCGGCGAACAGGTCCTGCACATACAGTTTCCGCCCTTGGTAGTAAGCGCGAATTTGGCGATGCATGTTTTCGAAGATTTCCGGTGATGTCGGCCGGTTGATCGGACCCCACCAGATGTTTTCCTTGCTCGACGGCTCTTCGACCAGAAACTTGTCGTTCGGTGACCGGCCCGTGTGTTTGCCGGTCTCGACGACCAGGGCACCGCCGGCGGAAATTTGGCCCAATCCGTCGGCAATTGTTGCTTCATACAGCGGCGCGGCGCTCAGATTCCAATGCACGCTCTTTGCATTGGTGATGCCGTGGCCTTCCAGGCCGGCTTTATTGATGTGCTCCACTTTAACTTTCCTCCCGTCGGGCCGCCGGGTTGGGCCGATCGGCCGCCCAGTCGATTATCCATGCTGATTGATATCTGGCGAATGGGGGTGAAATCAACTACGTCCTTAAGGTTACGACTTATGCCCTGATTCTCTGCGCCCTTGCTTGGCGAGTGCCGCAAGCCGCGCCCGGGCCGAGGACGGATCGAGCACCGGTTTTTCGAAGGCGATTCGCAAAAACCGGCCATCGTGAGTCAAATCGATGCCTTCCGGGTCGATTCCGCAGAGGCGCCAATTGGCCCCGGCAGACTTCGCGAGCGCGGCATAGAGTTGGACGGCGTCGGTGTGATGGGTATTCATGTGGTCCAGAATTTCCGGCTCGGCATCGGCCAGCGCCGCCGCAGTGCTCGTATCGTATAGAAACGACTCGGCGTTCAGCCAATGGATTTCGCCGAAACCGCCGATCAAATGGGCCCTTTCCGGCGTTACCTCATAGAAATTGAAGTCTCCGAAATCGGCATAGGCCTCCGCGCCGGGATGGCGCGCCAGATACCGCCCGGCCAATGTATCCTTTCGCGGTCCGTCGGCCAGCCGGCTCGCTTGGCCTTGCACGGTGACGCGGGCGCCGGCCAGCCGGTCCGGCCCTGCGGTCGTGCCATCGTAGAGCAGGGATACCCGGTCGTCCTTGGTGATGTTCTTGGTGTGGTCGGCCAGGTCGGAAAGCAACAGGATCGGGCTCGCATCCTGTCCGCATGCGGTCTCGACCAACGAGGCGTAGGGCCGCCCCTCATGGTTGCGTTCGGCGGTGGCGAGGGCCGCCGTGCCGACGGCGCGGATCAGGCGGCGGCAGATATCGCCCGGGACTGGGGAGGAACTGTTGTCAGTCGGCATGGAGGTCTTGCTGAGTTTGGCGCCGCGAGTGCTGCAATTGCCGTGTCATGATTTCGATTGTACCGCGGTTTCGGCCGCCATGAGTCGATGCATTTGCGCCGCCATGTCCTTGGCGTTGGCGCCGCGGCGGAACAACGTCAAATAGCGGCCGTCCGGACCCATGAAATAGACGAAGCTGCTGTGATCCATAAGGTAATCGTCGGTGTCGCCGGATTTCGCGCGCGCGTAGAAGACCCGGTAAGCCTTGGCCGCCTGGGCGATCTCGTCGGCGGTTCCGCTGAGGCCGATCAGCCGCGGATGAAACTGCGCGACATAGTCGGCGAGAAAAGCCGGCGTGTCGCGTGCCGGGTCGATGGTGATGAACATCGGCTGTATTGCGGCGGCCTGGCCGGCCAATTCGTCCAATGCGGACCCCATTGTGGCGAGTTCGGTCGGGCACACGTCGGGGCAATACCCATAGCCGAAGTAAATCAACATATAGCGGCCGCGGAAACTGGCGTCGCTGACCCGTTGGCCGCGATGGTCAACAAGACTGAAAGGGCCGCCGATATTCACCGTTGTGGTCGTCGTGCCGGAAACTCGATTGCTGGCCGTCGGTTCGGCGTCGGAAATATTGCGCCAGACGATCCAAGTGGCGATTGCGATCACCACGAGTGCCACCAGCATGGCGCCAATAATCGGCAGCGGAGGCTTGGAATTCATCGCTATATCCGGGATTTAGGTCCGAGACCCTTGATTTGAAATTTGATTTCAACGTCGCATTAACCATTTTGATATACTGTCGGTTCGGTGGACCGCGATTAGACAAATCGACGCAGCGCGGCCCTTCGAGCAATGCATTGAAGTCGCAACAAAGCCGTGAACGTGCCAAAATGCTGCCATAGACACGGAAGATTGTGGTAGCGCGCCACCAACAGGTACAATTCGGCCAGGAGTTCGTCATGCAGCAGACGATTGCGCTTGTCGATGACGACAAGAATATTTTGACGTCCGTGTCGATGGCTCTCGAGGCTGAGGGCTATCATGTGCGGACCTACAATGACGGCGAAGAAGCGCTTCGCGGGTTGTCGCAGCAGCCGGTCGACCTTGCCATTCTCGACATAAAAATGCCCCGCATGGACGGTATGGAACTGCTGCAGAAATTGCGCAGCAGCAGCAATTTGCCGGTCATATTTCTGACCTCCAAGGACGACGAGGTCGATGAGGTTCTCGGCCTGCGGATGGGGGCGGACGACTACATCAAGAAGCCGTTTTCCCAGAGATTGCTGATCGAGCGTATTCGCACCTTGCTGCGCCGGTCCGAGCTCGGCGACGAAACACCGGTCAAGAAGACGGATGCGGTGCTGGTTCGCGGACCGCTGGTGCTGGACACCGAACGCCACTCATGCTCGTGGGAAGGGCTGGACGTCCAGCTTACGGTAACCGAATTCCTGCTTCTCAAGGCGCTGGCGCTGCGGCCGGGTCATGTCAAAAGCCGCGATCAATTGATGGACGCGGCCTATGGCGAAAGCATCTATGTGGATGACCGTACCATCGACAGCCACATCAAGCGTCTTCGTAAGAAATTTCGTCAGGTCGACAATAGCTTTTCACAAATCGAAACCTTGTATGGCGTAGGGTATCGTTACGGCGAGCAGTAACCGATATGGAATATGAGGCGGCGCTAAAGGCGATTCGAAAGGGCCTGCGCTGGCCGGGCGGTCTGTCGCGTCTGGTCCGGCGTGGCGATCGCGACCGCCTCGAACAGACAGGAAAACTTCAGCCGGCCACTCCGCCGCCGAAGAAGCGGCGCCTGATGTCGCCTTTGACTCGGCGTATCCTTACGGTGAATGTTGTCGCCCTGCTGATCCCGATCGGCGGGCTTCTTTATGTTGGCCCTTATCGTGACAGCCTGATCGACGCGGAACTCGAATCCCTGCGCAGCCAAGGCGAAATGATCGCCGGTGCGATCGGCGAGAGCGCGATCGAAATCACGCCGGCGGGCGGCCAGTTCATCGACCTGGAGCCCGCCCGCCATATCGTTCGGCGCCTCAGCGCCGCGTCGCGCGTCCGGTCGCGGCTATTTCTTAACTCCGGCGAAATGGTGGCGGACAGCAGCAGGCTTCTCGGCGGCCGCTGGGTCGTGCAGGTCGAGGCGTTGCCGCCGCCGCGGGAATCCAATTGGGCGCTGGACTGGCTGATTGACAGCATCGATTTCACCGTCAGCTGGCTCTCTTACGGCGAAAAATTGGAGCCGTATCGCGAACGCGCAGATCAGCGCGCCGACGACTATCCGGAAGTTCAGCGGGCCTTTTCGGGCGAGATCATCGGTGTGGTCCGGTCGGGCGGCACCAGCGGTTATATGCTTACCGTTTCGATCCCGGTGCAGCGATACCGCCAGGTGATCGGCGTGCTGTTGTTGGCGAATGACGGTATCGAAATCGAGGCGTCGGTGCGCAATATCCGTCTGACGGTGCTTGCGGTGTTTGCGGGCGCGTTCGTGATCACCATCCTGCTGTCACTTTATCTGGCGCGGACAATCGCGCAGCCGGTGCTCCGGCTTGCCGTTGCGGCCGAACGCGTGCGCCGCGGCTACGGCACCAAGACGCAGCGTATTCCCGATTTCACCAACCGGGGGGACGAAATCGGCGAGCTTTCCGGCGCGTTGCGGGAAATGACCGACGCGTTGCAGCAGCGAATGGATGCAATCGAAAGATTCGCCGCCGATGTCAGCCATGAGATCAAAAACCCGCTGACCTCCCTGCGCAGCGCCGTCGAAACCGCCGCCCGCGTGCCCGATACACAGCAACAGCGCCGCCTGATGGCGGTCATTCTTGAAGACGTGCAACGGCTCGACCGGTTGATCACCGACATTTCCAATGCCTCCCGTCTCGATTCCGAGCTGAGCCGGGCGGAAACCGAACCGGTGGATATCGGCCGCATGCTGCAGGCCTTGGTGGACATGCATGAAACCACACGCAGCCCGGGCATGCCGCGGCTGACGGTAACGGTGCGGAACGGCCGGGCCTTGCGCGTTCAGGCAGTGGAAGATCGGCTGGTTCAGGTGATGCGCAACCTGATCGCCAACGCGATGAGCTTCAGCCCCGCAGATGGCGAGATACGGCTGACGGCGGCGCGTATCAAGAATTATGTGGAGATCGCGATCGAGGACAATGGGCCGGGCATACCGGAAGCCAAGGTCGGCGCCATTTTCGACCGGTTTTACACCGAACGCCCCAAGGGCGAAAAATTCGGGAAGCATTCCGGCCTCGGTCTGTCCATTTCTAAACAGATCATAGAAGCCCATGGCGGCACCATCACCGCTGAAAACCGCCATGCAGAGGGTGATCCGCAGGCCATCACGGGTGCGCGGTTCGTGGTGCGCCTGCCGGTCGTTTGACGCCTGCGCAGGGTACGGCGGATGGGGGCCGGAGCATGGACGGTATGCGGGCCGCCGTCGCGGGATAAAAGGCGGCTCCGCTGTCCATCCGGCGGATTGACTTCGTATTCAGACGGGATCAGGCTTCGCTGCATGGAAACTGTCCACGGCACAACCGTTGCAATCGCGGGCGCGGGCGTGTTGCTGCGCGGCCCGTCTGCCAGCGGCAAATCGGATCTAGCCTTGCGTCTGATCGATGACGGCGCC
>CAYYBI010000485.1:0-15151 GCA_964469835.1 uncultured Rhodospirillaceae bacterium | reverse complement strand
CGCGGCATCTCGATGATGACCGGCGCGGCGAGCAGCTGCGCCAGGGGGTGCGGATCGCCATTCTCGGGCCGCCAAACGCGGGCAAGTCGAGCCTGTTGAATTTGCTCGCCCATCGGGATGCGGCGATTGTCGCGGCGACTGCCGGGACCACGCGGGACGTGATCGAGGTGCGGCTCGACCTTGGCGGATATCCGGTTCTGGTAGGCGATACCGCCGGCATTCGGGATGCCGCCGACGAGATCGAGGCGGAAGGGGTGCGCCGCGCCCGCAAATGGGTGGAGGAAGCGGATCTTAAAATTTTGGTCGTTGCGGCGGATGCCTTGGATGCCGGCGCCGGGGCAGTGTCCGGTTTGATCGATGACGACACGGCGCTGGTCATCAACAAAATCGATATGGGCGGTCCGGACGAAATGCCGGACGCGCCGCCGCTTGGGGTTTATCCGCTATCGGTGCGGTCCGGCGAGGGGGTGGAAGCGTTTCTGTCTGCATTGGCGGCGGCGGTTCGGGCGCGGATTGGCCTGGGCGATGCGCCTTTGGTCACGAGGGCACGGCATCGCGACGCCGTGCTCGAATGTCGGGCGGCGCTGGTTCGGGCGGCGGTGGCGGCGCTGCCGGAGTTGGCGGCGGAAGATCTTCGCCTGGCGGTCCGCGCGCTTGGACGGATCACTGGGGCGGTCGATGTGGAGGAGCTTTTGGATGTGATCTTTCGGGACTTCTGTATCGGCAAATGATCCGGCCGCCCGCCGTCTGTTAACCGTGTTGTTTCACGTGAAACATCGCCCGCGACGGTGTCGGCATTGACCCTCGATGAGCCGGGACGGGCAGCGAGAGCTGCGCCATAACGCTTTGACAGAGAAAGGATGAAACCCTAATGTCCGCGCCATGATGGAGCAGCGCTGGGACGTCATTGTGGTGGGCGGCGGACATGCCGGTTGTGAGGCGGCGGCGGCCGCCGCGCGGCTGGGCGCCGCGACCCTGCTGGTGACCCATAAGCGCGACACGATCGGCGAGATGTCGTGCAATCCGGCGATCGGCGGCCTGGCCAAGGGACACCTGGTGCGGGAAATCGATGCACTGGACGGGGTGATGGCGCGGGTCATCGACCGCGCGGGCATTCAGTTCCGCATGCTCAATTGCAGCAAGGGTCCGGCGGTTCGCGGTCCTCGCGCGCAGGCGGATCGGGCATTGTACCGTCAGGCGATGCAGGCCGCCCTGTGGGGTCAGGACAATTTGGATATTGCCGAAGCGCCGATCGAGGATATTTCCCGCGACCGGGAAGGCCGGGTCACCGGCGTGGTGGCGGGGGATGGCCGCCGGTTCGCCGCACCTCGGGTGGTGTTGACCACGGGGACATTCTTGCGAGGCATGATTCATATCGGCGAGCGAACCATTCCGGCGGGCCGGGCCGGTGAGGCGGCGACCTATGGATTGTCGGAGACTTTGGCGCAGGCGGGGTTCGCTCTCGGTCGGCTCAAGACCGGAACACCGCCGCGGCTGGACGGCCGAACCATCGACTGGGCGGAACTACAGGCGCAGCCGGGAGACGATCCGCCGACGCCATTCTCTTATATGACCCGGCAGATTGAGACGCCGCAGATCTCGTGCCACATTACCTATACGGGTGAGGTGGGCCATGCGCTGATCCGCTCGAATATCGATCGCGCGCCGGTGTATTCCGGACAAATCGACGGGCAGGGGCCGCGCTACTGCCCGTCGATCGAAGACAAGGTGATGCGGTTCGCCGACAAGGCGCGGCATCAGATTTTTCTGGAGCCCGAGGGTCTGGACGATCACACGGTGTATCCGAACGGCATTTCGACGTCACTGCCGGAAGATATCCAGCGCGGGTTGCTGAAAACCATCCCGGGCCTGGAGCGCGCGGTCATGCTGCGGCCGGGCTATGCGATCGAGTACGATTACGTTGATCCGCGGGAGTTGCTGCCGAGCCTGGAGACGCGGCGTATTCCGGGCCTGTATTTCGCGGGACAGATTAATGGCACCACCGGCTATGAAGAGGCCGCCGCCCAGGGGTTGATGGCCGGACTCAACGCCGCCCTTGCGGCGGGGGGCACCGGCGACCCGCTGACGCTCGACCGGGCGGACGGGTATATCGGGGTGCTGATCGACGATCTCGTGACCAAGGGCACCAACGAGCCCTACCGGATGTTTACATCGCGGGCCGAATACCGGCTCCGGCTGCGGGCCGATAATGCGGATCAACGGCTGTCGCCGATCGGTGCCCGGATCGGTTGCCTGTCGCCGGCGCGCGCCCGGCACTGGGAGGCGAAGCGTACGGCGCTGGAGGCAGCGCGCCAATTGGCCGCGAAGGTGACGGCAAGCCCCCGCCAGCTCGCGGCGCATGGCATGGCCGTCAGCGAGGACGGGGCGGTGCGCACGGCGGCCGCCCTGCTGGCCTTTCCGGGCGTGACCGTGGCCGGGCTTCAGGCAATCTGGCCGGAATTCGGCGGGTTCGGTCCGGAGGTCGCCGAGCAGCTGGAAATTGATGCGCTGTACGCCGCCTATATTACGCGGCAGGACGCGGACATCCGGGCCTATCGGCGCGACGAGGCTTTGGCCCTGCCGGCGGATCTGGACTATGCAGCCGTCGGAAGCCTGTCGAACGAGGCGCGTGAAAAGCTGGCGGCGTCCCGGCCCGGCACACTCGGCGCGGCGGCGCGCATTTCGGGCATCACGCCGGCCGCCCTTGTGGCGTTGCTGCGCCATGTGAAGCGGGACAATACCCGGATTGCCGGCTGAACCGCTCACGCCTGAGGCCTTCGCGGCCCGCGCCGGCGTTTCACGTGAAACATTGGACCGGCTCGAAATCTATGCCGACCTGCTGCGCAAATGGCAGAAAGCCGTCAATCTGGTGAGCACCGCCTCCCTGGACGATCTCTGGCGCCGCCACATCTGGGACTCGGCGCAGCTCCTGCCGCTCATCCCGCGAGGCGCCCGGAGCCTGCTCGATCTCGGCAGCGGCGCGGGATTTCCCGGGCTGGTGCTGGCGATCCAGGGCGTCGAAGGCGTCGTCCTGGTCGAGGCGGATAAACGGAAATGCGCGTTCCTGCGCGAGGCGGCGCGCGTCACCGGCGCGGCGGTGGTCGTTCATGACCGGCGGATCGAGGATTTAGGGGATGAAATTCCGCCAGTCGATGTTATAACAGCACGGGCGGTTGCATCTCTTCCGTTGCTTTTGGATCGTATTAAATTATATATAGTACCGAATACGGTATGTCTCTTTCACAAAGGGCAGCATGTAGATATGGAATTGGCTGAAATTCGGCAGGTTTGGACTGGAGAAATTGAGAAAATTCCGAGCGTGACCGATGCCGCTGGTGTCATAATTCGCTTGAAGGGTAAACCAAATGTGGAAATCGATAATGGCGCATGCTGATACGGTGCCGGGCGATGCGGTTGCGGCGGCCGCTATGACGCGTCCGCGGATCATCTCTGTCGCCAATCAAAAGGGCGGTGTGGGCAAGACCACCACGACGGTAAATTTGGCGACCGCGATGGCGGCGGCGCAGAAGCGGATCCTCGTGCTCGACTTCGATCCCCAGGGCAATGCGAGCACCGGGCTTGGCATAGGTCGTTCCGATCGCGAAACGAATACCTATGATTTGCTGATGAACGAGGCGACACTCGACGATGCGCGAATCAAGACCAAGATCCCCGGACTCGATATCGTCCCGTCCTCGGTGCATCTCGCCGGTGCGGAATTGGAGCTGGTGCAGCAGGACCGGCGAGAATTCCGCCTGTCGGATGCGCTGGCGGCCGCACGGGGTTACGATTTCGTGTTGATAGACTGTCCGCCGTCTCTTAATTTGCTGACACTAAACGCACTTTGCGCTGCGGACGCGGTACTGGTGCCGCTGCAGGTGGAATTCTACGCGCTCGAGGGGTTGAGTCATCTGGTCAGCACGATCGAACGGGTGCGCCGCGCCTTCAACCCGTCGCTGGAAATTCTCGGCGTGGTGCTGACCATGTTCGACAGACGCAATAACCTGTCGGAAATGGTCGAAGCCGATGTGCGGGCACATTTCGGCGACAAGGTCTACAAGACCATCATTCCCCGCAATGTCCGGGTGTCGGAGGCGCCATCGCACGGCAAACCGGTTCTGCTGTACGATTGGCGCTGCGCCGGCAGCCAAGCCTATATTCACCTGGCCAGCGAGATTCTCAAGCGGGAATCCGGGATGGCCGCGTGATGGCTGCGGACGGGGAAGAAGGCAAGCGCCGGGGTCTTGGCCGCGGTCTGTCGGCATTGTTCGGTGAAGAGGCCGCCATGCCGGAAGCCGGCGCCGCGGGGGCGCCGGGCACCGCGCCGGTCGGCCGACTCCATCCCGGGCCGTTCCAGCCGCGCCAGTATTTCGATGAGGAAAGCCTCGCGGCGCTGGCGGACTCCGTGCGCGAAAAAGGCGTACTGGAGCCGATCCTGGTGCGTCCCCATCCGGATCGCGAGGGCGACTTTCAGATAATCGCGGGTGAGCGGCGCTGGCGCGCGGCGCAAATCGCCCGGCTGCATGACGTTCCAATCGTAGAGCGCGAGATCGGCGACCGCGAGGCGTTGGAAATCGCGCTGGTCGAAAACATCCACCGCGACGACCTGTCGGCGCTCGAAGAGGCCGAGGGGTTCCGGCGCCTGGTCGATGATTTTGGCCATACCCAGGAGGCGCTGGCCCAGGCGGTCGGCAAGAGCCGCAGCCATATCGCCAACACGATGCGCTTGTTGACGCTGTCCGATTCCGTGCAGCGACAAATCCGCGAACGCGAATTGAGCGCCGGCCATGCGCGCGCCTTGATCAATGCGGAGGAGCCGGAAGCGCTGGCGCGGGAAATTATCGCCAAAGGGCTGAATGTGCGCCAGGCCGAGGCGCTCGCCCGCCGCGGCAAGCCCGCCAGTGCCGACGGCGCGGGGCGGCCGCGCGGCCGGCCGCCGAAACAGTCGAAGGATCCAAACACCGCGGCGTTGGAACGCGACCTTAGCAGCATGCTCGGGCTGCGCGTCCAAATCGAGGAGCGCGGCGAGGGCGGATTGCTGACGATCCGCTATGAGTCGCTCGAACAGCTCGACGATCTACTGCAGCGATTGTCGACCGACGGGCACGGCTGACGCCGCACAGCCGGTCTTCACGCCGGTCGAAATCCCGTTATCCGGGCCGCCGGCCCTGGCGCGCAAGCGCGGCAATCTGCATCAACGCCCGGCCGCATAACGCGGCGTCGGGCATGCCCGTGGTTTTGCAGCCGCGCTCCGCCGTCATGGTGAGATCGAGCGCGCGCGCGACCCGGCGTCCCTGCCAGATGCGGGCTTGGCGCACGAATTGCGCAGTACGCTTGAAAAACACCGGCGGTCGAAGCGCCTTCACCGCCTGCGCCGGCGGATCCCCGGCCGCGACCCGCGCGGAAACCGCTTGCAGCCGTAAAAGGTGCCCGGAAATGGCGCGCAGCACCGCAACAGGGCTGACCCCTTCCTGCATACTCTTGGCATAGGCCCGGTCGAGGGCGCCGGATTCGCCATCGGTGGCCGCATAGACCACGTCTTCGAGCGACAAAGCCGCGCTGTCGCCTACCACCGTCATTGCGTCCTCGACGGATATTCTGCCGCCGTCACCGGCAAAAAGGGCAAGTTTTTCCAACTCGGACCGGCTGAGGCCTCGATCGGCCCCGAGATTTGCGACCAGGTAGTCGACCGCCTCCGGAGCGGCGGTGACATTGGCAGCCGCAAAAATTTCATGCGCCAATTTCTCCAGATCGCGGCCGTCGTCGGCATAGCAGGGCAGCGCCGCCATATCCTTGGCGGATTCGAAAAAACGACGCAAGGCGGAGCGCGGGCTCAGTTCGCCGGCCTGAATCACCACGAGGCTGTCGCCCGTCTGCACCGATGCCATGGCTTCGACCGCCTTGAGAACGCGATCCGTTGCGTCGCGCACCCGCACCAACCGGCGTCCGCCGGTCAGGGCCATCGCCGCCGCCTCATCGCCAAGCCGCGCGGGATCGTCGGCGATGGCGTCACCGGTCAAATCGGCGACCAGAAACGGGTCGGTCAAGTCCGGTACCGCGGTTTTGGCGATCGCTTCGGCGCGTTCGCGCACTAGGCCGGCATCCGGCCCGTAGATGAGCACCGCGCGCACAGCCGGGTCGGGACTGCGCAGGAACGCATCGGTCCGGGCCGCGGCGATTTTCATCGTGGCATCACCCGTGCTTCGTTTTAAAGTAAATGCCGAGGCGAAGCTTGATGGAGTCGCTGATGTCCCGCACCGCGCGCCTCGCCGCGCCGGCTTCTGCGCTCAGCGTCGCAAACTCCGAATCCGCGATGTTATAGCTGTTGACGGACCGTTCCCGGCCTTGCATCAGCAGCTTACCGGATGACGCGTCGGTGAGCCGAAAGTTTGCCACCACGGTCAACCGCGCGCGGGTCGCTTCTTCGGTGATGCGCTGACCTGTATCGGTTTTGTTGACAAGAAGGTCGGTGCGCAGGGCAAAGACCGGGGCGGCCGGCCGGCCGTTCGGGTTTAACCGGTCGAGCAACATATTGTGCATCTGTTGGCCGAGCCTGTCATAGCGTCGCTTGCTCGCGATCACATTGTAAATTTTGATTTGCGCCATCGTTTGGCTGGTGCCCGTTTTGTCGGGCTCGGTTTTATAGAGCGGCCGGAAGCCGCAGGCGGTGACCAACGACAGGCCGACCAACTGTCCGGCCTGCGTCATGAGCCGCCGCCGCGAACAGGGTTTTATTCCTGTTTCCTTACAAGACGACATTAATCACCTTACTGGGCACGACAATGACCTTGCGCGGCGCATTACCGTCCAGCAATCGTTGAACCGAATCCAGCGCCAGCGCTGCGGTTTCCGCCTGTTCGCGGCGCGCGTCGGGCGGCAGCTGGACGGTGCCGCGCAGCTTGCCGTTAACCTGAACTGCCATGGTGACCGACTCCTCGGCGATCAGCGCCGGGTCGAAATCCGGCCACGGCGTGTCCACAAGCGGGGTTTCATGGCCGAGTTTCTGCCACAGTTCTTCGGCGAGGTGTGGCATGATCGGCCCGATCAACCGTGCCGTCACGTCGAGCCCGGCGCGGCGCACCCAAGCAATATCATCGGCATCACCCTTTAGGTCGCCCAGCCCATTGGTCAATTCGCGAATTCGGGCAACCGCTTTATTGAAGTGAAACCGGTCCAGATCGCCGCTGACGTCGGCAATCGTCCGATGAATGTCGCGCAAAATCGCCGTCGCCGCGTCACCAAGCGCGTCCGGTTGTGCGGCGTCCGGCGGCGCCAGCGGTTCGGCAGGCATGACGAACAAGCGCCAAAGCCGGTTTACATAGCGCCAGGTTGCGTCGATGCCGGAGACAGTCCATTCCAGGTCGCGGTCCGGCGGGCTGTCGGACAACATATAAAGGCGCGCCGTATCGGCGCCGTAGCTTTCGATGATCGCCGCCGGATCGACCACGTTCTTCTTCGACTTGCTCATCTTTTCCGACCGACCGCGCTGCACCGGGTTGCCCGTCGCGGCGTCGATCGGCGTGCCGTCCGCGCCGTCGGCGATCTGTTCCGGAAAGAGCCAGTTGCCCTCCGAGTCGCGATAGGTTTCGTGGCACACCATGCCCTGGGTGAACAGGCCATCGAAAGGCTCGTCGACGCCGATATGGCCACAACGTTTCAGGGCGCGGGTAAAAAATCGCGCGTAGAGCAGGTGCAGCACCGCGTGTTCGACGCCGCCAATATACTGATCGACCGGCATCCAGTAGTCCGCCGCATCGCGTTCGAAAATTGCATTCGCCGCCGCCGGCGAACAAAACCGCATGAAGTACCAAGACGAATCGAAAAAGGTATCGCAGGTATCGGTTTCCCGTTCCGCGGGGCCACCGCAGCGCGGACAATCGACGTGTTTCCAGGTGGGGTGATGCGCCAACGGGTTGCCCGGCGTGTCGAAACTCACATCCTCCGGCAGATGAACTGGCAGGTCTTCGCGCGGCACCGGCACGGCGCTGCAGTTTGGGCAATGAATGATTGGAATCGGGCAGCCCCAATAGCGCTGCCGCGAAATGCCCCAATCACGCAACCGGTAGGTGATCGCCAGCGCACCGTCGTTCTGGTTCGCCAACTTTTCGATTGCCGCCCGTTTCGCCGCGGCGACGTCGAGCCCATCGAGGAAGCCGGAATTGATCAAGACCCCATCATCGACGAACGCGGTGTCGCCAATCGCAAACGCGGCCGGGTCGGCGTCGCGCGGCGCGACCACCGGAGTCACGTCGAGCCCGTATTTGCGGGCAAAATCCAAGTCGCGCTGATCGTGGGCGGGGCAGCCGAAAATTGCGCCGGTGCCATAGTCCATCAGCACGAAATTCGCCACATAGACCGGCAATTCGCCACCCGCGATGAAGGGGTGCGCCGCGGTCAAACGCGTGCGATAGCCTTGCTTTTCGGCGGTCTCGATCGCTTCCTCGCTGGTGCTCATGCGATTGCATTCGGCGATAAAATCCGACAAGTCCGGATCGTTCTGCGCCAGTTCCTGCGCCAGCGGATGGTTGGCGGCGACCGCGCAAAACGATGCGCCGTACAATGTGTCCGGCCGCGTGGTGAAAACCTCGAGCCGGTCATCCCGGCCAGAGAGCGGGAAGAAGACCCGCGCGCCTTCCGACCGGCCGATCCAGTTACGCTGCATCAGGCGCACTTTGTCGGGCCAGCGCTCGAGGCCGCCCAGCCCCTCCAGCAACGCGTCGGAATACTCGGTAATTTTCAGGAACCACTGGCTCAAGAGCCGTTTTTCCACCATGGCCCCGGTACGCCAGCCCCGACCGTCGATCACTTGCTCGTTGGCCAGCACCGAATTTTCGACCGGGTCCCAATTGACCCATGATTCGCGGCGATAGGCCAGTCCCGCCTCGAGGAAGTCGAGGAATATCGCCTGCCCGTGCTTGTAATATTCCGGTTCACAGGTGGACAGTTCGCGCGTCCAGTCGATCGACAAGCCCATCAACTTGAGCTGGTCGCGCATGACCGCGATATTTTCGCGGGTCCATTTTGCCGGCGGGACCTTGTTCTCGATCGCCGCGTTCTCCGCCGGCAGGCCGAACGAATCCCACCCCATGGGATGCAACACATTGAAGCCGCGCGCGCGCTTGTACCGCGCGACCACATCGCCCAGCGTATAATTCCGAACATGGCCCATGTGGATCCGGCCTGACGGATAGGGGAACATCTCCATCACGTAATATTTTTCGCGCGCAAGATCTTCGCGCACTTCGAAGCTACGCCGCTGTTCCCAGACGCGCTGCCACTTGGCTTCGGTTTCTTTGATATTATAACGGCTTGGTTCTTGCGACATGCGGTGTGACTTGTATAAGGCAGCATGGGCCGGCCGGCCTTGGCGGGATCGGTTTCTCGCGGCGGCGTCAGCGATCGTTAACGCGAATGCGCATTTGCCGGGCCCGTTTCAGGATCGCGTTCTCGAGTCCAAGGCGGGTCTTTTCGTCGACCTTTGCTTCGACCCAGCCGTATTTGGTGTCGCGTGTTTGCCGGAATACGGCAACGCGCAAACCATCTGCGCGCAGTTGGCGATCAAGGATATAGACGGTCACCTTCAAGCGCTCATCCGGCGATTTTGGCGGGCTGTACCAATCGGTGATGATAACGCCGCCGAGCGGGTCGGCCGTATTCAATGGCAGGAAAGAGATGGTGTCGAGCGACGCGCGCCAAAGGAAACGGTTTACGGCAATGCCCTCGGAATTGGCTGCACCGCCAGAACCGGAACTGCCGAAGATATCTTCAAGCAACCCGCCGTTCTTCCCGCCGGGCTTGACGGTTTCGGCGGGTTGCGCGGTACTGTCGTTATTGCCCGAACAGGCGACAAGCGCCAGGACAGACAACACGGTCGGTAAGAGTCGCAGGGTGCGGTTCATCATAATCGCCTATATGCCGGAAAAGCGGGGGCAATTTCCAGCGCTTTCTGCGGCCCCGCCAAATCCTTCATTGCGGCGCGTTGTCGCGCCGGTTGCCGCCGGTCTAAGTGCGCGCGCAGATAATTAGAATCGCAGGCTGGTGCCGAACATGAATCGGGTGTCGAGCGGTGTCTCCGTCGTTTCACCCTGGCGGTGGACCTCCACCCAATCGATGCCGCCGTAGATATTGACCCGCGGCGCCAACTGGTAGCCCGCATTGAGTGAGAGGACGTCGATCCGGTCGACCTCATCGGCGCGTGGAATACGCGGTTGCGACGCTAAATACGCGGCTGAAAGGCTTCCCGACCCAATCCGGATCGCGACGGCAATATCCCAGAAGTCATTGGTATTACAGCCTGTTCCCGCATCACATGCGGGGGCCAGATGATCGCCCATGTTGGCGCCAATTTGCAATGCGGCTGTGCCGAGCGAGCCGCCGAACTGCCAGTGCTGCGGTACGTCCGACGGCGGCTGCCGGCGCGGACCAAGCGGGTTCCCGGTTGCCGGGCGTGTAATTGCGTTGGATGAAACGCCGATACCCATACGCAGGCCGGATATGCTCGGCGTGAAATATGATAGTCCGCCGTCGCTGAGTTGGCGGGAATTTTTGCTGCGCAGTCCGTCCCACAGATCGCCTGGGCGTCCTTCATTCAGGCGCAGCATCCCCCATTTGCCGGCGGCCGGCCCGGAATCGCCGCTCGAGCCGAAATAGACCTGATACTGCTTCTGCTCGGCGCCCGGCATGGGAACCAAGTCTGCCGCAATGACGGTAGAATCGGGTACGGCGAGCATCCCGATTATGGTTAAAGCTATAGCAGTATGTCGCATTCGACGCATAGTTGCGTTTCCGTACGGTTACGGATCCTCCAGCCACCCCCTGCGATATACAGAAATTCCCTTGGGATTTTATCACCTCGTTGGATCGGCCACGACCCTCCTGACGCCAAACATATGGTCACTTCTTTGAACGACTCAAGTGGCATCAAGATACTTAAGAAACGAAAGTATAGCATGTCCGTTCATCGTCGAGTAGCCTTAACTCATAGTTGATCGGACGGATATCTACGACTTTTTGAAATAATTTGGCAACGTAGCAATCATCTCACCTCTCCTTTGATCTTAACGTTACAGCCTCATGGATAATGCAATGGCGGAAATCATCGATGTTGCGGCGAATATCGCTGAAATAACGGCGGAGATCGCCGCAGCTGCGCGCGCGGCAGGCCGCGACCCGGCGGAGGTCGCTCTACTGGCTGTCAGCAAGACAATGCCGTCGGCGCGCATCGAGCCCGCCCTCGTCTCGTGCCATCGCGCATTCGGTGAAAACCGTGTGCAGGAAGCGGAAGAAAAATGGCCGCCGCTACGGGAGCGATTTCCGGATGTCGACCTGCATCTCATCGGGCCGCTGCAAACCAATAAAGTGAAGAAGGCGGTAGCGCTGTTCGACATGATCGAAACGGTCGACCGGCCGCGGCTGGCGCGCGCGTTGGCGCGGGAAATGGAGGCTACGGGACGCCGGGTTGCGTGCCTCATCGAAGTCAATACCGGCGCCGAGCCTCAGAAAGCCGGCATTCCGCCGGAGGAAGCCGATGCCTTCATCCGTCAATGCGTGGACGATTTAGCGCTCCCGGTGCGCGGCTTGATGTGCATTCCGCCAGCCGGCCAGGAGCCGGCGCTGCATTTTGCGCTGCTGCGGGAAATTGCACGCCGCAACGATTTACCGACCTTGAGCATGGGCATGTCCGCCGATTACCAGATCGCGATCGCCTTCGGCGCGACGCAAGTGCGGGTCGGCACCGGGGTCTTTGGTCCGCGCGGCTGAGCCTCGGTTACGGCGGAGCGGAAGCGTTCGAGATGCATAGGCGGTCGTTGGGGCCGCACAGTTCCAGAAGCCGTCGCAACTCGTTTTGGTGCAAGGCGACGCATCCTTCCGTCGGAGGGAAATTTTCGCGCGCGCAGTGCAGGAAAATCGCGCTTCCGGTGCCGGGCCGCGGCGGATCGTCGTTGTGACCGATTACCACGATCAGGTCGTAGACATGGTCATCGCGCCACAGAACCTCGTGGCTCGCGGGGTAGGGCAGCTTGACCGGCCGGTTGTAGTGCCGGTCCGACGGTGCATCGCACCAGCCATCGTCGGGAGCGAGGGCTGCCACGGGCAGGCCGGTCACCGGTGGGGCAAGTCGGTCGGCGCGATAGAGCGCGCGGCGTAGCGGAAAACAGCCGGCCGGCGTCGCCTTGTCGCCTTCCCGTTTGGTGCAGGTGACACCACCGCTGCCGAGGGCGCAGTCGATCCGCTGGCCGGCAAGTACCAGAATATTGTTCGCGAAGACATGAATGTCCATCGACCGTACTGCGCCGCTCTTGACTCGTCATTTTCGGCCTGCCGGCAGAAGTGCCCCGACCGACCCCTGCAGTCTATTAGATTTCCTCGGCCGTTGCTTGGCCCCGGCGCGCGTGGCTCAAGGCCTCGTACTTTTCGAGCGCGTCCATCATCAGGCGGGGAACCGCATCTGGCGGCGCGGCGCCGATGTACTTGCTGGCGGCTCCACCGGGAGCCGGCGCGACCGGCGCGGTGCGGGGCAACAGAGATATCGGCGCCACGGCGGGGGGCGGCGTGCCTGACAAAGGAGGCCTAGCCGATGGATTTTCCGATGCCGGGCCTGCCGGCGCGCCCTTCGGGATCGCCGCCGCGAGTAGAAGTGCTGTGCCGGCGGCTTCCGGCGTTGTCTCCGGGGATACGGCGGCGCTTACCGTCCTTTGGCCGCCGATGTTGCCGGTCAGGGCCGCGAATATATTCCCGCCGATATCGGTGCCGGTTTCATCCTCAACCACGGCATTGACGACGGCCGTGGCGAGACCGCCGATGCCGCCGAACAGTGCACCGCCCAGCAGGCGGGCGCCCGGGTCAAGGGTGTCGCCGGTAACGGCGCGATAGACGGTCGAGACCACCGGGATATGCTGCAATGGATTGATGATGTCGAGGAAGTCGCGGAAGGTAAAACCATCCGTGCCGAACAATTCCGGCGATTCGGGCACATACCAGATGTCGCCGTTGCCGACCGCGTCATCGGATTCTGAGTAGAGGGAAAGCTCTTCGACCTGCTCCTCGATGCTGAGCCGTTGCGGTGCGGTCGGCGCGGCGGATGCGGATGGAATGATTGGCGCGGCGGACGCGGCGGCTAGCGGCATGACTCGATTTCTCTCCCCAAGGATTCCGAAAGACGAAATCCCGATCCATCAATGCGCGATGCAAGGGGGATGCCATGCACGGATGGCATGGGATACTGCGGATTTCCGCTGCCTTTTGGCGGAGGGCGAAGGCAAGAATTGCCAAGACACCGGTCGATGATGCCTAGGCGATGCTTCTTAAGCCTTGTGATTCCGCCGCATCAGCCAGTGGATATCGAGCGCGAAGGAGAAACAGGTCAGCGCCAGCGCCAGCGCGGCGATAATCGCCGCATCGCCGGTTGGTACAACCGGCGCGAGCGCAGCGGCCAGCGCCATGCCCTGTATCGCACAGAATATCCGGCGCCGCTGGCGTGGCGGCAATGGCCGGCGCAACGGCGCATACAGGCGTCTCGCCAGCACAAAGACATACCGTGGCAGACCGATCAACAGGATCCACGCGTCTAGCCTTCCCGTACGCCACAGTAAGAGCGACGCGACCACGGCGAACAAGGCATCGGTTTCCATGTCGAAGCGGGCGCCAAAAGCGCTCGCGCGGCCGGATTTTCGGGCGGCCGGGCCGTCAACGGCGTCCAGTGTCAGGGCGATCGCGGCCAGCGCGGCAATGGTCCAGGCGCCGAATGCCGCCGGAATGGTGGCGACGCCGAGCAGCATCGCGATTATCCCGGCCCGCAATAGCGTGACGCCATTGGCAAGGCCGAAACGCTGCTGTCTCTCGTCCAAGGGCATCGCCTGATATGTCATCGACACAATACCCAGGAAGACACAGCCGCTGGCGATCCATGCCGGCCCCGGCGGCAACAGGACCGATGTTGCGGCAAAGTGCAATCCGGTAGCGGCGCATAGGACCGGCGCCGCGCCTAGCGGATTGCGGCGATGCGCCGCGCCGGTCGCGCGGAGGGACGGATTGGACATGCGCTACCTCCGGTCCTGTAACGGCCATGTCGGCCGAGCAGAGTTTCCAGCTAATCAAGTCTAGGGGATACGGCCGCTCGTTCAATCGCCGGCCGATCAAATCTTCGCGTCTTGCTTCAGGGCGGCGGACGCGCCATCGTACCGGCCATGCAGCTCGCGGACCAAGATAGCGCCATCCCGTCATCCGGTCTCGAAGCGGATTGGGGCGCCCTGGTGGCGTTGTCGGCCGCTTCGCCGGGCGCCGTGCGGCGCCGGCCGGGAAGCAGCCCCGCGTCGCCGTTGCATGCGCTCTATGAGCCGCTGCTGGCGATCGGCCCCACTTGCGCGGTGGCGCATCTCGGTCAAAGCCTCGACGGCCACATCGCAACGGCCGAGGGGGCGTCGCACTACGTCACGGGGCCCGAGGACATTCTGCATAACCATCGGATGCGGGCCCTGTTCGACGCGGTCGTCGTCGGCGCGGGCACGGTCTGCCACGACGATCCAAGGCTGACGGTTCGGCTTTGCTCGGGCGCCAATCCGGTTCGCGTGGTGATCGATACGGAGCGGCGGCTCGGCCAGGACTACCGAGTGTTCCAGGACGGCGCGGCGGAAACCCTGTTGCTTACCGCGAACGACAATGCGGACAGCGCGCCGCATGGCGCGGCCTCGGTTGTCGGCGTGCCGCGCCGTGGCACCGGGCTGTGTCCCGCGGCGATCCGGGAGGCGCTGGCGCAGCGTGGGCTCAAGCGGGTGTTTATCGAGGGTGGTGGCGTCACCGTTTCCCGGTTTGTCGAGGCCGCCTGCCTCGACCGGCTGCAGGTCACCATTGCCCCGTTGATCATCGGCTCCGGCCGCCCCGGCATTGCGCTGCCGCAAGTCGACACCTTGTCGGATGGCTTGCGGCCACGGGTTCGGCGCTTCCTGCTCGGCGACGACGTTATGTTCGAATGTATTTTCGATGACTGATGGATCGGCGCGCGCGTTCTGGGTCGTCGCCCCGGGGCGCGGCGAAATCCGGCCTGCCGGCGGTGGCACGCCCGGTCTGGACGATGTTCCGGTGCGGGCGCTGGCAAGCGGTATCAGCCGTGGAACGGAAGCGCTGGTGTATCGCGGGCGCGTCCCGCCCAGCC
>CAYYBI010000484.1:0-6718 GCA_964469835.1 uncultured Rhodospirillaceae bacterium | reverse complement strand
CGAAGACACAAAAATCAATGAACGTGCCGCCAATGTCGATGCCAACGCGGTAGCTCATTCTGGCCCGGCTCCTCCGGCGTGCTAAGGGATGGCGGGCTAGTCGCGCTTGCGGGTCGGGCTGGTCGACGCGACGCTCGGCCGTTCGGACACCCGCTGGTACCAGCGAGTAAGGTTCTTGAGGTCTTCGGGGATGCGAATTTTCGCGATTTTCCCGAGATCGAAGGCGCTCACGGCGGTCATGTCGGCAACGGTAAAGCGATCGCCCGCGATGTAATCATGGCCGGCCAATTCGCCGTCGAGCCAGGCCATTCGGTCCTCGATATTACGGCGGCACAGGTCGCCATAGTCGGCAACCTGCTCGATCCGGCCCTCCCAATAGGGATGGCTGTGGCGGAAACAGCCGGTGACGTTGCCCATGATCTCGAATTCCATACGGCGATTCCACATTTCGACCAGCGCCTTGTCCCGCGCATCGGTGCCGAGGAGCGGCGGCTCCGGCTGGATTTCCTCGAAATAGCGGCAAATTGCCATGGATTCGGCGAGAAATGTGCCATCGTCCAGCTCAAGCACCGGCACCCGGCCCAATGGATTTTTCGCGACGAAATCCGCATCCAGATTTTCGCTCTTGGCGAGATCGATCTCGACGATCGGCACGTCAATATTCTTTTCCGCGAGGAAGATGGCAACGCGGCGCGGGTTCGGCGCGAGCTTGCTGGTGAAGAGTTTCATGAGCGTGGGTGTTTCCTGGCTGGAGGTGGAACGGGCAACCGCGCGGTCATTGCGCGCGATCACGGATGCCTCCATTCAGGCAGATTGGCGCACCCAATTCAACCGGTCAACAAGACCGGCAATGCAGGACATGCACACGCAAGTGCTGGATTTGCGGGATAGACAGTGCCGGAGCGGCCGACGACGGACCTATTTATGGCGAAACGTGATGCGGCCTTTGGTCAGGTCGTAGGGCGTCATTTCCACATCGACTTTATCGCCGACCATGACGCGAATCCGAAACTTACGCATCTTGCCCTTCGGCTGCGCAATGATTTCGTGGCCATTCTCAAGCTGGACCTTAAACATAGCGTTCGGCAGCTTATCGACCACCGTTCCGCTGAATTCGATCAGTTCCTCTTTCAACTCAACTCCTTGACTTTGCACGGACTAACACCCACCGCCCAATGGCGGCGCGCTATCCCCGCAGCAACCGACTGAAAATTAGGGTGAGCGCCTTCTCGCCCCTGCGGAAGGCATACCCACAAACGCCGTTAGTCGATCAATTTGACGTTTTCGGCAGCGGTTCTGCCATCGCGCCCCGCAGCAAGTTCGAATTCAACCTGCTGTCCTTCATTCACGGAAGATAGGCCCGCCCGCTCAAGCGCGGAAATGTGCACGAACACATCCTTGCCGCCGTCCGAAGGTTCGATAAAGCCAAAGCCTTTCGTCGGGTTGAACCACTTTACTGTACCTGTAGCCATTAGGGTATTCCTCGTAGTGTTGCAGTAGTAACGACGCGTCCTACCGGACCGCGTCAGCGGAAACGAGCAAGACAATGTCGTAAGGCAACCAAGGCCGGCACCCGAACGTCCGAGGATCACTGCGTGATGACGAGACGTAGACGCGGTTAAATGAATTGCGAGCGGACAACGTATGGCTCGTGATCATCAATCGATATTCAGTACATAGAATACAAACGATATATGGAAAGTAGTAGAAAATGCGGTAATTTACAAGAACCAGCAAAAAATTTCGGGCCACCGCGCCGAGCCCGCAGACTCCGGATCGCCAAACCGTCCGCTATCCTTGCGAGTCCCGATTTTATTAGAATTATTCTAATTTATGAAGATCCTGCCGTCCAAGATTAAGACGGCACGGCCGCGCCGTGGTCCGAAAAAAATTGGTCCGCCGGGCGCGCCAGTTGGAACTCGATTTAAACAAGAGGGCGACCACACCGAGAGGAATGGCGCGCCCGGCAGGACTCGAACCTGCGACCCCCAGATTAGGAATCTGGTGCTCTATCCTGCTGAGCTACGGGCGCCGCGCCGCTGGGGTTATAGCATAACCCGCCCGGCATAAAGCCCCCAGGGTACATTTCGGCGATCCCTAGAACGGCACGCGCAGCTTGACAATGCCGTAGGTCTCGCTCCCGGCATCGGCGGCGTGTCCCGGCTGCAGGGAGTAGCCCACCGTGGCGTCGATTGACGCGGCGGCGCCGAAATCCAGTCCATAAAACAGCTCGAAGTCGATTTGCCGGCCGGACGGGGTGAGCGCGGCGGACTCGCTGGAAATCGCATATTCGCCGCTTGCCGTGTACCCGGACGTGTAATCGAAGGTCGCCGAACCCGAGGAGATGCGCAGTGGCTGCGTGGCCACCAAGCCCCAACGGTCACGCCGGCGAAACAGGTTGGCGCCGATCAGTCCGCCACTGAAACTTTCCGCCGACAACAGCGAAACGTCCGACAACACCGATCCGCCGGCCAGGTCGAGATTGGCGAAGCCCCGGCTGTAACTGCCGAACAACCGAATGCTATCGGTCAACCGGGCTTCGATGCGCACCGCGCCGAAACTGGTGGTCGCCGCCGGCCGGTCGCCAAATCCGCCATCGAGGCGGGAGCCGAGCAAGGTCCCGGTTTCCCGCATGGCGCCTGCCTGCAGTCCGACCCGGACGCGATTGCCGAACGCCATGCTGTGCTCGACCAGCGTGCCGGCCGCCGCGCCGGCCGGTGAATCGGCGTTTTCGTCGCTGCCCTCGGTACCCAGGAAGCCGACACGAAACGATCCGTACTTGCCGTAATCTTGCTTCATCGACCAGGCGTAACCCGATTCGAAGAACGAGAAGAACGGGTTGACCAGAGCATGGCGCGAGCCCAGCAGGCCGCTCTCGTGCAAATCGCCCGCCCCGCCGGAAAACATCCGGGCCGGATCGTGCCGGTAGCTCATGGTGTATTCGGTGCCGTCACCCGAAAGGCGCAGAAATGCGGAGGTGACGTCTTGCGCCGTCGATTGCCCGCCCTTGTTGTCAAAGCGCGGCACCGCCCCATCGCGATCCGCCGTGGCGATATTGAAGGTGAGGGTCTGGGTGCCGGCCCGGATCGTCCGGGTGTCCATCCTGTCGGCGAACCGGCCGAACCGGGTATCGAAATTCTCGCGCGGCGCCTGGGCGATGAAATCCCGCAGATTCACCTGATAAACCCGGTCGTAGTCGTCGAACGCCCCAAGCGCGAGCGAAGACTTGGACAGGGCATCGCCGAAGGCGGCGCCGAGCGCTATCCCGCTCGCCGGCACGGTCGCGGTGGAGGCCGCCGGACCGCCGGCGGAGGCCAACCGCATTACCCCCATGGGCACAGTCGCTTGCGCCAGGTTCAGCAGGCCGCGGCCGTACACGTCGTCGATCCCCGGCGCGCCCAGGTCGGTCGCCGTAGTCAACAGAAGATCGACAATCTGCGTTGGCGTCAGGCTGGGAAAGGCCTGCTTGAGCACGGCGATCGCGCCGGCGACATGCGGCGCGGCCATCGACGTACCGGACATAATGCCGTACCCGCTGGCGCTGTCCGACGGATCGACGCTCGAGACGATCTGGTCGCCGGGCGCGGCAAGACAGAAATTCTGCGCCACGCCGCAACCGTTGCTGAAGCTGGCAATCAGGTTGTTCTGATCCGTCGCCACCACGGCGAGCCAAAGCCCGGTAATAGGACCGGGCTGATTCAGCGGCAGAACCGCTTCCTGGCTCGGCTGATCGGCACTGAAGAGGGCCGACGCCGCGCCGACTTCAACGCTGGTCGCGAAACGAACGAAATTACTTGTCACCGTATCGAACAGTGGCACCCGACCGGTCGCCGAGTTGTAGCCGTCATTGCCGGCGGCGAAGACCGAAATCAATCCGGCCGTCGCGGCGTTCTGCCATTTTGCAAGCACCGCCGGCGTAAAGCCGCCATCGACGGCGGAACTTGGCCCGATGACGTCAAAGTCACCATCGATCAAAGTCACGGTGTCAATATCACTGGTGCCCCAACTATTGTTGATCACCGCCGCGCTGTTGGCGATCGCGTGGTCGAGTGCCGTGCCGAGCACCGCATCCGAGGTATCGATCCCGAACGCGTCGCCGACTCGCACCGGAATGATCGTCGCGTTGTAGGCAACGCCGTGGCTGCCGAGGTTGTTTCTCGCCCCCGCGGCGATGCCCGCCACATGGGTGCCGTGGCTGCCCGCCGGGTCGAACGGATCCGGCTCCGGAACGAGATCGAGGTCCACCGGATCGCGCGGCGCAAAGAATTTCCCCGTGAATTCGGGATGATCCATGTCAAAGCCGTTGTCGAATATCGCGATTCGGACGTTGGTGCCGATCCAACCCCGGCTATAGGCGACCTGAGCGTTGATGTTGCCGAGTCCGTAATTGACGTCGAATTCAGGTATAGTCTGCCCGCCGCCGCCGCCCGAACCACTGTCACTGAGGCCGGTGGCGGTGAAGCCAATAATGGCGCCGCCGATACCTATGCCGGCCAACGCGTACAGCGCGGTGGCGGGCAGCCCGGAACCAGAAGCCGGGATGACGGTACCCTTTTGAGCGTTGAGGTTGACCACATCGATCTTGCCGACCCTGACCAGACCATTGGCCGTTGCAAGCGCGGTATTCGCGTCCTTGCCGCCGATCTTGACCGCGGCGTCGTAGATCGACAGAAACTGATCCGGTTTCCCCTCTACCGCCGCGGTGACTGCATCATAGAATGCCTGACTGCCGCCTTTATGGGCAGCCTTCAGGCGCCGCACCGTTGCCGCATCGGCCGCGGGCAATTTTTTTGCGAAGGTTCGAGCCGCCTCGAGGATCTGGGACGCCTGGTCGGGCGCCGCCTGAAGGCCGGCCGTCGCGATATCGTTAATGGCGTTCGGCCGGTTGAGAATTGCATTGCGTATGGTGTCCGGCGCCTGTTCGGGATAGGCGCGCACGACGCGGCGCACATCAGCCAAAAATTCCGCTTTGGAGTTCCGGGCGCCAACCGCGGCGCGGGCATCCGCCAGAATTGTCTTGCCGGCAGCGTGTACTGGAGAAGAGGGCGCCGACGCGTTCAACCAAGCCGCCGCACACAACAGCAGGAGTGGCTTCCGGAATGCCGGTCGCTTTGAAAACATCCGCACGAACAACCTCTCTCGAATGCAAGGACTGGAACTGTCCAGTCGCTCCGAGTTTCCAAATCCCGCTTAGCATTGATTTAATTGAATAATATTGGGCGTCTGCACGACATAATCGGTCGTCCAAACCCAGCCGGCGCGGGTTCTGCAAAGATTAGAGGCCGACCCTTAAAAAAAGGGTTAACAACGGCGCGGCGAAACAATCTATCGCCTTGAGTTGACAGGGGGTAACGCGATATCGCGCGTGCGGCCGGGTGCGTCCCGTGATCAGCGAACGATGCTGCCCAGCGGAAGGGCGTAGAACAGCATCACCGAGGCAATGCCCGGATCCTCGTCACCGGTGCCATAGTTGGACATATAGTAAAATCCGAGCCCCAGGCGCGTCCAATCATCAAAACGCCAGGCGACATCAAGGCCGTTCCGGAATTGGAGGATCCCGCCAAGATCCTGACCGTCGCCCTCTCCGTAGGCACCGATGGAGGTGCTGGGTGTTGCCACGATTCGGCCGCCGAAAAAGACGTCCAGATTCAGGCCGAGCCAGCCATACGCGGATCCGTTGGTGGCGATCAGGCCACCGACCGAAGGCCGAATTTGAAATACCTCCAGCTCCGGGCCGCTGCGAAAGTGAAAGGAAAACACACCGCCGGAATTGCGGTCTTTCAGGATATCCCCAACGTAACCGCCGCCTAAAAAAATCATGGCCGGCGCATCGCTGGCGCGCGCCGGCACAAACGACAGAAAAGCCATCGCGATCGCTAGGTTGATCACACCAAGGATCCGGGCCATGCGACGACGTCCGCGCGAAACCGGACACTTATTTCCAACGATCATGCCGGTATCATAAGTCACCGAACGGGCCGCGCAAGACGGAGCGCCCGGCGATGGTCACCGCAACCGTCGAAAGGCGTTTGTCGCGCCGAGCAATGCGGCACGAACCCCCGTTTCCATCGCCGAATGACCGGCGTCGGGAACAACGACATAGTCCGCGTCCGGCCAGGCGCGCGATAGCGCATCCGCGGATTCTATCGGACAAATGATATCATAACGCCCCTGCACGATCGCCCCCGGAATTCCGGACAGCCGAGAGGCGGCGCGCAACAAATCACCTTCCCCCATAAACAAATCATTGATGAAGTAATGCGCCTCGATTCGTGCCAGGCCGAGAGCGACATTTGGATCGGCAAGCGACGCGACCGTGCCCGGATTTGGCAGCAGCGTCGAGCAGGAACCCTCATACTGGCTCCACGCACGCGCCGCGGGCATGTGTATGTCGGGATTCGTATCGGTCAGGCGACGGTAATAGCTGCCGAGCAAATCGCTCCGTTCCGATGCCGGCAGGAACTCGGTGAACCGCCGCCACGCTTCCGGAAAAATGCGGCGCATGCCGATCATGAACCAGTCCACTTCCGCCTTGCGGCACAGGAAGACGCCGCGGAGCACCAGAGCGATGCACCGTTCGGGATAGGTCTGCGCGTAGGCAAGTGCGAGACTGGAGCCCCACGAACCGCCGAACAACAGCCAGCGCTCCAGGCCAAGATGCACACGCAATTTCTCCAGATCCTGAACCAGGTGCGCCGTTGTATTATCCGTCAGCTCA
>CAYYBI010000483.1:0-12533 GCA_964469835.1 uncultured Rhodospirillaceae bacterium | reverse complement strand
GGTTCGCGATATGCGGGAAAATACGACATGACCAGCACATAGAAAACGCATCCGATCATTATCGGAATGGCGTAAAGCTCCCGTGTCATCAGAAGCGTTGGCCGACCTGACAACATGTCGCGTATCAGGCCGCCGCCAATTCCCGTGACAATACCGAGGATGACGGGCGCGAGCGGCAGCCCGAACTCGAGGCCCCAGACCTTGTCTGCGGCGTAAACCGAGAAGAGCGCTGCGCCGAGTCCATCGAAGTACAACACCAGTTTGTGGAGACTCTTCCATGTGAAATGGTGTTGCGTCAGGAATGCAATAACGCCGGCGCCAAGCGCGACCCAAATGTAATCGAGATCGTTGGACCAGAATACCGGCACGCCCAGGATCAGGTCTCTCAGGGTTCCGCCGCCGATGGCGGTGATGATGGCCAGAACGGTAACCCCGAAAAGATCGATACCCCGAGGGGTCACTGCCAATACCGCCGTAATTGCAAAGGCGGCAGTTCCCACCATTTCGAGCCAATAGAAATTCATTTATTCACTTTGCGGCTGCACAAAAGCAGCGGAAAACGCGCTGACAACAATAGTCGTTAGAAATAATCAACGGATGTTCGACTGGCGGCGCACCTTATGAAGTGGCACCGAATCTAGCAAGTCTCTAAACACCGGACAGCTTCTAATGAAAACTGACATTCCGGACGATATGCAGGATGTTTTCGCAAACGTAACCTTCGGCACCCTTTGCGAATGGCGACAGAATATGATTTGAGCTTGTCCGTGGTGATGCGCTTTGGGGCAAAGCCCTGCTTCTTTAGCAGCTTTCGCAGCAATCTCCCCGCCGATCGGGCGCAACGCCGGCGCTTGACCAGGAAGTCGAGCACCTCCCCTTCATCGTCGACCGCCCGCCACAGCCAGTATTTTTGATCGCGTCTCCGAATGACCATCTCGTCGAGATGCCAGCTTTCGCTTGGCCGTGGACGGCTGCGGCGAAGATTGCCAGCGATCTGCCGCCCGAACTTCAGAAACCAACGCCGGACAGTCTCGTTCGAGACGTTGATGCCCCGCTCGGCCAGCAGTTCCTCGACATCGCGGAACGACAACGTGAACCAGGCATAGAGCCATACGGCATACTGGATAATCACGGGCGGAAAGCGATGTCGCTTAAAGGATATCGGGGTCATGTCGCGACGGTAGCGAAACCCAAGCGCCCCGGCCAGACACTTAACGTGTCAATTCCCCGCGACATAAGCGATGCTGGCGTCGGGTTCAACCTTCCCGGGCTGACTAACTCACAAGAACTAATGCTAAGCTCTGGCTCGGGCATTGTCAGACTAAACTGATATGATAGGCTTCTCTTGCCGGTTGTTGCCTGTCCGTGTCGCATGCTGCTTGGTTGAAGCCAAGCAAACTGCGGTTTAGGGCCAGAACCCAAGAAGTAAGGGACAGGAAAGCTTCCGCAGACTAATTGCTCTGACAATGCCATTTTCAGCGCTGGCATTGAAATCCGGCAGAAAAGCAGGCTGTCCCTTTCATAACGAGGTTGAGGTTTCTGAATCGAATATGAACGGCGCATTCAGGCTTCGTTCAGTCGAACTTTCGCTCAATAACACCGTCTCAGCTTCATGCGGAGTGATAACAATGTGGAAAAAGACAAGGACCATTGCCTTGGCAATTCTGGCCATCTCGGCTACCGCTGTCGTGTCTGCACCCGCCAACGCCGATCATCCCGGTCACGGCCAGTCGTATCGCACGACGGTGCATGTCAATAAGACAATCGTTAACGAGCGGCATGGACGTCAATGGCGGGATCCCCGCTCGGCCGCGGAGCCTTCCGTCAAACCGACGGCGGAATACCACACCAAATCGGGTGAATACTGCCGTGAAATCTCAACGTGGGTCTGGATCGGCGGCTACGAAGAGAAGCTCCACGGTACGGCCTGCCGGATGCCGGATGGCAGCTGGCGCCGGGTTCGTTGAGCGTGTTTACGACATCGCCGAGCGATGGTCGGGGAGGAACAGAGGGGTGTTTACGAGGCTGAAACCTTTGATATCGAGTTGCGCGGCACTCCTCCTCGGCGCGTCTTTGGCCAACGCTTCCGATAATCCCAATGGGCTTAACGTCCTGGTCGTCGCCATGCAGCATGGCGGCCAGGGTGTCATTGCTCCTGTGAAAGAGCGCATTCGCCAGGCCGTTGTCGGCAAGCTGATCGCTGAAGGCCATAGAGTGTTTGACGACTTGGTGATCCGCGGCACTCGCACGACGACCGACAATCGCAAGGCAATTCTGACCGCGATCGGGGAGCGCGCGACGCGCGAAAATGCGCCACGATACGATGTGCTGGTCCTTGTCATGGCCGAGTTAACGCACGTCAAAGGGACCTATACGTCATCCTATGCCGTGAGGCTCACGGGCAGCCTGGTCGACCCGAATACGGGCCACTATTTGGCGGACCCAACGACAACGGCTACGTCGCGCCGGCGCATTCCGGATAACTGCGCTGCCAACTGTTTGAAGCGTCTCGGCGCGCAACAGGTCGAAGCCTCTGCTGCCACCCTCGGCGCAACGATTGCACGCAATTTAGCGCGTCTGTCGCATTTGCGTCGGCAGGCTTTGGTATCGGCGCTGGCGCGAGAGCCATCACACGCTTCAAAAATTATGGTTTTTCAAGGTTTTGAGGCGGTGGAAGTCTCCGACATCAAGGAATACCTAATGGTGATGCCCGGTTTCACCGGGTTAGCACCCGTTCCGGGTAATTCCGGTCGATTGATCTACCGATTCAAAAAATTCCAGGGGCACAAAGGGCTCGAACGATCTTTGCAGGCGCTCCTCGCACATATGCAACTTGCTGCCAAGATAAAGAATCAAACAGGAAAAGCCTTCATGATCGAAGCCCTGCCAAAAGGGCCGCAATCAAAAACCGCAACGAACGATTGGTAAATCAGTGGAGATTGGCAACAGCGCCAAGGGGAAGGAGCAACCATGATGCAACGATACGCAGGAATTGGATTTGGATTAAGGAACACCATCGGTGCCATTGCCGTCGTCGCGAGCACCCTGCTTTTTATTGGTGAGGGCCGCGCCACGGCAATGCAGCTTGAACAGGTTCCCTTTCGTTCATTCGCCCATCAATTGCTCAACGGAATTGGCGCCGCCGATTTGTCGGAGATCCCGGCAATCGGTGGATATGGCAAACCGCGTATTGCGGTTCTGCCATTCCGGGTGGATACGAAAATCGTGCCTGCCGACATTGCGAGCGAGTTCAATACGCGCCTGATGGCTGAACTCACGCGGCAGGGTAGCAGTACATACCGGTTTGTCGCACGAGAGACGCTCAAATCCATAATCCGAGAGATCGATACGATTGCCGAACTCGATCCGAATAAAGACGACCGTGTTGCTGCGCTGATGCGGAATGCCCAGGTCGACATCCTTATCGTGGGCACGCTCCGCCGAAGAGGTGGTGCCGTTTCGCTGTCGTACAAGGCGGTCAGCGTAGAGGACGGCACCATGTTCGCGGCGACGCTGCCCCAGCAAATCGATGTCGCAACCTTGCGCCCGGTGCGGGAGCCGGCCACACATACGGTCGCGCCGCCTCTACTACCTCATCGTGTCGCAAGACTACCTCATCGTGTCGCAAGCTCCACCGGCCGGCCAACGGTGCGCGCCACACAGCGGATACTTGCGCAACTCGGCTATCAAACCGGCCCAATCGATGGCGTCCTGAACGACCAGACACGGGCGGCGATCCGCATGTTTCAGCGGGATAACTTTCTTTTGCCCGACGGCAGAATGACTCGTCAGTTCGGCCGCACACTGCGCGCAAAATCGCAGATGTTCCGGACTGCCGGAGATTTCCCGAAACGAAAATCCGCTCTGGTGCTTCCATAAATGTGACGAGCGCGAATTAGCGCAAATCAAAGCATGAGGAAGCAAAGAGTGACCGGGAATGCACAAGAAAACGCGATGACCGAAATTGCGCTGGCGATGGCCATGGGGTTCTTCAGCGTGATGGTTCTGACTGCCATGTCGATGGGTGTCGGCACACTCAACGCCAAGGCTATCTCGACCGCGCTGATTGCGGATAGCGAGGCGCGGTCGTCGGCGTCGGCAGACCGTTTGAGCGAGAAGGATGTCCTTGTCCTTTACGACGGGAAGCAACTGCTTGACCGCAACCTACTGCCCATCGATCCGTCGACCATCGATGCCGCGAAACGGGTGGTTCTTGCAATGGACCCGACCCTCTCGATGTCGGATGCGATGCGGGCACGGCGCCTCATTGCCGCGCCGCGCCTTGTCATCACGACCTTGGACGCAAACTGGCGGCGGGCCATTCGGGAGCCGCGTGATGCACGCTAGTGCACATATGCATTTCAGCTGGCCGCCGAGAATTTGGCTAGGCTCGCTGATCCTAAGCCTTCTGCTGACGACAGGGTGTGCGGTTAACGGCAATGCATTCGAAAATCGATCCTACGAGCGCCGCGAGATCAAGCAGATGATCCGCGAGGAGGCCAAAGGGATGCGGGTGCCCCCATCGCTGGCGCTTGCTGTCGCACATGCGGAGTCGAATTTCGATCCCAAGGCCAAAAGCTCGAAAGGGGCCCGCGGGGTGATGCAAATCATGCCGGCGACAGCCCGGTCCGAATACGGTATCCCCGCTCATATGCTGTGGAATCCGCGCATCAATATCCGGATCGGGCTGCATTTCCTACGCCGTTTGACCGTCCGCTATCGCGGCCGGGTCGATCTGGCGTTGTCTTACTACAATGGCGGCTCCGCGGTCGGCAAACCGCCGACGGCTCGCGTAATACCTGCAACTGCCCGCTATGTGGCAAAGGTCAAGCGGCTTCAAACACATTACCGCGCACGATTGCGCGAAGGACGGGTGTGAGGTGCCATATGAGTAGCGTGGTTTCGATCGAAAAATTCGGTGCTGGTGAGTCAAGCGGCGAGCTGCGCGCGATCTTTGAGACCGTGGCCGAAAGCACGGTCAACGGCGGGCCGAAATTTGCGCCGGCAGTATGCCGCCGCCTGATCCGGTCCATCACTGCCCGGACCTACGCGAGTCCGATCCACGAGCTATGCCACCTCGTTCGTATCGCCGGCATCGCGTGCGGTCCGGACAATTATGAGGACCTGTTCTGGGGTGGCGGCCCTGCGACCGCCGCCGGATTCCGGCACATGATCGAGGCCGCAATGGCGTCGTCCGGGGAACACGAGCATCAATTGACCATCAGCGCCGCAGCAATCCAGTTGAGCTATTCCGGCGGCGATTTCACCGTCACCTACGGCCGCATGCCATTTTTGGCGGCGTTGATGGAATTTCTGGTGTCGGCGCTGGGATACGCGTTGCTGGACGAGACATTGGCGCCCTTGCATGAGCGAAATGCAACGCGCGCAAGTGTTTCCGCCACCGCGAACCAATTGTCCCGTCATGTTTATGCCTTCCTGAAGGTGCATTTGCCGACGGTGACTGCACAGAAGAAGTTCCGGTTGATTGTATCCTTCATGCGAACGCGCAATGGCGGGTCGGTTGATCCGGCGGACCTCGATGATGCAGCCGTGCTGGACTTTTGGATTTTTGCATCGGTCCAGCGGGATCTCGGGGCCGATTTCAAATCCTTCAAGACTGTTTTTCTTGCCTTTGTTCGTGTCGCGGATTCATTGCGGGCGATGCGCGAACGACTGGCGATCCAGCAAACGTTGAGCCTTGGGCCGGATCGCAGCGCGGGAGAAGTCGACCCCGCGGAGGTTGAAATCACGATTGCCGCCTTCGATGAACGACGGGCGCCGCTCGAGGTCCTGCGCTCCGCTCCCGCGAATCAGGTGAAGTTCCTGAACGGACCCGAACTCGCACTTGTCGAGCTGATCGTCGATTGTGGCAACGCCGCCGTGTCGATGCCGCTTTCCATGATCCGGGCACAGGTGTTCGGCGCGGCGCAAATGCGCATAACGCAAATGCTCCGCCGCAGTTCACCTCCCATGGAACGCGCCACCGTCCTCTCAATCTCGACAGCGATAAAATCCTATACACATCAGATCCAACGGTCAGTCGATCTTCGGGAGCATGTGGAGCGGTTGCTTTTCGCGACTTTCCATGTGCTGGCCATGGCGCGGCGGGAGACTGCGATCACACTGATGCTCGGCCTTCGGCCCGGCCTCGACCTCAAACCACTAACACCCCTATTTGCCGAGCACGCGCATGCCGGCGACACCGTGCATCGTCTGAACGCCCCAAATGCCGGACGCTTCTTTCTCGATAATATTCTCTCGCGTCCGACGGAATGCGAGGATCTTGCTGCCTTCGTTTCCGACGCCAAGACAGCCTTTGGCCGAATTTCAAGAAAGGGATTCAAAGGCGGCGACGTGCCTGATGAAAACCGTGTGGCCGCTTTCGAAGCTGCAATAGACGCGCTGTTTTCCGTTCGGCAGTCTGTGACGAGAAGCACTGACCGATTGTCACGAGGACCTTCGGCCGGAGACCATTGGGACCAACAATTCGATGCGGATTCGGCATTGTTTCTGGCGCAATTCCGGAAGCTCTACGGAGAGAAGATATGAAAGAAAACGATGGCGGACACATGGAGGATCTTTTCTTCGCCGAGGCGGTGTTTGTCGCCCTCGATACCGTCGACACGATGTCCGGCCGCACTGGCCCGGAAGGCCGCCAGACAAAAATTTGTTTCAATGAAATCTATCGTTTCGCAACAGATCCGTCTTACCCCATGAGTCTTGAATTAAAAGAGGCCTTGCGGACCGAACCTCGATTGAGAGTAGATCTTCGACATTTGCTCGACCGTAAGATGAAGCATCGATCAGAGCGGTGTGCTGCGGCGAGCACCAGACCAACAACGATTCGCCGCGGATCCGGATTCCGAATTACGCTCCGAGAATCGCGTGCGGACCGGAATCAGATTTACGTCATCATTCAATTTGATGCAACGATCGTGGCGCCGCCGAAGACGTTGTTCGTCATCGATGGCCGATGCGACTGCCAAAAGCTCCGGTTGCCGACGCCGAGCGCCGGAGGTGTCCAGCTCCTTGTCGAGTCGGATTCGGCTCTCATCACCGCCTTGCGCAATCCAGAGACGGACGTATTCATGCAATGAAAAAGACAGCGGTTCTTATTGCCACCACCGAGGGACCATCGGAGGTTCAGTGCATCACCGCTGAAGATCCGGACGTCAATTCGGTCTTCTGCCTTGATCGCAAGGCGATCCCGCTGGAAATAAGCAGCGATTACGACGCCTTTGTTCGCCGGCCGACCGGCGTCATCGACGCGTGCTTCGGCCACGGAGCCTACCGCATTGATGTCTCCCACCCGATTACCTGCGGCCTGAGTTGGCAGCTGGGCGCATTTATTGCGCACGCGCTTGCGGACGCCGGGAGACTCGCCGGTCCGGGCCAAACGGCGTCGCAAGCGGTTTGGGCGTCCGGCGAGGTTGACCGTGCGCTCCGTGTCGGCGGCGTCGACGATATCGCTCGAAAGCTTAAGCAGTCGCAAGCGGCGTTCTCCGCGTGGTCCAAAAAGGATGCAGAGATCGTTGTTGTCGTGCCCACGGAAAATGTTGAGGACGCGCGTATTGCCCTCCAGGAAACTGCCTCCGCCGATCCGGATCGTATTCGACTTCTCGCCGTCGATACGGTGGACGACATACTCGTATCTCTGCATTTGGCGCGGCACAGGCGGCGTGGATCCTGGCCCGCGCGATCCAGGCCCAGGCGCTCCGCAGTTCGATCGACCTGGCGGTCAGCCGCAGTTGGCGTTTGCCTTGCGGCGCTCACGGTTGCCGCGATCGCAATATGGACCTGGAAAAATGGCGATCTGTACTCGCTCGTGCTGTCCGCGGAAACAGTTGTTGGCAAAATCATTGGCGAAACCGATTCCCCGGCAGTTGGAATTGATGCCAGCATGATCGAGACGAGACCGCCGACCGGCGGCACATGTGCCGCGGTGCATTTCGGATTGGCGAGCGCCTTGGTCAAGGAGCATGTGGTTTCGGATACCAGCAACGGCCCCAACATGACCGCCAGGGGTCTATGCGATCTGCGCTATCGAATCACAAATCGCCTGAAGACCAGGCAAACGCTTTGGGTTCTGGCGACGCGGGACAATCTCGAGGGCGGACGATTCAGGACCCGTATATTTCAACAAGCCCAACAACTGCCGGCCGGGGAATCGCTCGACCTCGACGGTAGACCTCCCCGCCACCTTAAGAACGCGCTCATTCAGGAATTCATAATCCTCGCCACCCCCTCCGATAACGTCGACAAGGATAGTTCAGTAGCAACCGCGCTGCACCACTTGGCCAACGTGAAATCGCGGTCGGATTTTGCCCGGAATATCGGAAATATCGGTAAGACGGGCGCCGCCGTTTACCGTATCGAGCATATTTTTCGGCCCTAGCGGCACAAAAAAAGCTAGATCGCAAAAAATACCGGCTCAAATCTTTCCATAGATTACAGCAAGACCCAGACGAAAGGATTCTTGCTGTGACTCTTAAACCTGAACCAAACAATTCATGGCGCAACCTGTGTCGATTGTCGGCGGCGGCTTTGGCGACGGCGATACTTGCCGGCTGTGCGACCAATGGCGACCTCGACCCGCTCGGCGGTATCGGATTTCGCGAGGCCCGCTTCGAAGAGATCTCCATAATGCGCGAATACCGCGCGTGCCGGCAGGAAGGTCTCTCGCTCGATAAGAAGGCCCGGTCTTCGGGATCGGCGGCGATGTACCTGACGAGCGCCCGCGTTCTTGAAAAATGCGAGGCGACGGTGGGACCGGATTTTGCGGATGGAAATAAAGGCGAGCGCATGCGCGCCTATGCATTGTCCACGCAAAATTACTTCAAGGGTGGCGACGTCTCCAAGGCCCGGGAGACCTTCGACAAGTTCAAGGCTCGCTTTCCGGAAAACGACCTCTACTACCCCGATGGCACGTCCTTCATCACCACTATGGATGCACTCCTCGGGCGCGAAGGGAAATGGAGTTTTAGCGAATTTTCCACGCTCAACGTGAACGGCACGATGAAGAGCGAAATGCGGCGGGCTCTTTATTGGAAGAATAAGTGACCGGAAGCGCCGATTGCGAAGGAGTATGCCTTATGAAAAACCATGATAAACTTGCTGCCACCGCCCCGTCGTTCAGATCGGCACTTTTGGCAGGCGCGGTCGGTGTCGGCCTGCTGACAACGCCGGCGGCGGGTGCCGTGCTGGATGACGACAGTGCGGCATGGACGCCGGCATCCAGCGAGCGCTTGATCAAGTTGCCGGCCAACTATCTGAAGAAGGCCATCAACCAGGATTTCGCCAAGTCCTCGTTAGCCGCGGCGCTTGGCGATACCCGCGAGAAACTCAAGTTGAAGGTCGGGACGCTGGAAGACCTGCGTGAGGCGATCCACCGCTCCGACGGCGACTTGAAGATCGAACTGAACCATCAGTTCCTCGCTGAGAAGCGCGCCTATTTGGAGCTTGTCGCGCAGCATCAAACCTTCCGCCGCAAACAGGCCGAGGCCAAAATTCGGCTTTACGAGCGTCTGCTTGGCAAGATGACGCGGAGCGAACAGCAGCAGACGCCACAACGTGTCGCGCTGATCGAAAAGCAGGATCAGGCGCGCGCGCGGTTCGAATCGTCGCTCGCCCGGGTCGATACAAAACTGTTTCGCTCGACGCTAACCAGCGAAAGCCGGTATGCGCAGCAATACGCGAAGAACGTTGCCGCGATCGAAAAGCTAGTACAGGCCGTCAACGCACATCCGATGAACCCGGGATCCGAGCAAGGCGGCGCGCTGACCAAAAACGACTTCGTCCGTCAGCTTATCGCCGAGAATGAGTCCGACCTTGCCGTATTGGATCAGGAACGAACCGTCCTGGGTTACATGGCCAAACTCATTTCGCTTGATGCCCTAGCGCTGACCGAAGCGGTCAGCAGCGGCGACCTGAACCAAGCCCGGTCCGACCCGCAAGAATCGGGGCTTACCATTGCTGTGGATTACTTCGTGACCCAATGAGGGAGATTACTGAAATGACTCAACGTAAACGTCGATTCACCGTCGCTGCCGCGGTTGTTGCCGCAACGGTGACGTTCGCCGGTACCGCTGGCGCCGGAACCCTGGAGAATCTCGAACGCGAACGGGCAATTCTTCTCGATGCGCTGTTGTCCGCCGATTTGACCGCTGAAAAGCGTCAAGAGAAGGTCTTGATGTCGCAAACCCGGCTTATCGATCTAGAACGCATGGTGATGCGCGATAAATCGCTCGGCGGCAAGAACACACCGGCGGTGCGCGCGGCGTTCGATAACTATGACCTGACCTTTCTCGTTCACGCCTCGGTGGAGCACAACAACGCGCTGCTCGATCATTGGATGGATCAGGTCGGCGTGTCGACCCAGAGCCTGATGAACACGACGATGGGGAGGCGTTGACGTGGGCGCGCTCCTTCGAAGCGTCGGTGCAGGATCGCGTGCCGTTAGCTACCTGCTTGGCGGGGCTGTCATCTTGATGGCGGCCGGCGTGTTGATGACGTCCCACGGCGTCACCGAGATTACTGCATGGGCTCGTGAAGTTCTCGGCTGGACTTTCGTGACGCTACTTGCGGCTTTGGTGATTACCGCGCTGTTTAGCTGGGTTCAGATGCTGACGCGCGGTTCCGCGAAGGACAACGAGGTTTGGCTCCAAACCGGAATCCAGGCTGCGAACGGCGTCACGACATTAGCACTAACCTTCACGCTGCTGGGCATCAGTCTGGGGATTGGCGCGCTCGCGTCGACCGAACTAACGCCGGAGACGATCCAACCGGTCATCAACAAGATGACGTCGAACTTTAGCCTCGCCTTCATGACGACCGTCGTTGGTTTGCCGGTTTCTGCCGTGTTGCGCAGCCTGATTGTCGTGACGCATGCGCGCCAAATGAGTCATGCGACTGCTTGGGCCTTGCCGAGCCGCAAAGGGCAGCTGCTATGAGCACACTCTCCCAGCGGCGGCGCGATCTGCGCACAGTCTTGCATTGTGAACCGGGATGCAGGCTGGAAAAGTCCGATGTCGCCCTGGCCGGCATGCCGGTCCGAACCGGGATCCCGGATAACTGCAGTGCAGCCGCGCTGCGCTTATACCGTATGCCGACGGGCTTCTGGGAATCTGAATTGTTGATTGATCCTGTTTGCACGAGAAGGAGTTGACATGAAATTCATCATCTTCAATCTGGCGGTGGGTGCCGCCCTGATCTACCTGTTTGCCGCTGACGGGCCGGAACTCGACCGTGCCGCTGTCCGCATTCAGGGCGCGACAAGCGAAATCAAGGACCGCGCGTCGCATGCCTTTGATCGCGTACGGCCGCAAAAGGGTCATTCGCCGAGGGTCGCCAAGGCCGATGAGAAGAAAAAGCCGATTCCGGCGCCTTCTATCGCGGCAACGAATGACTCGAGGCCAGCTCCTTCAAGCAAAAGCGTAGAAGCAAGCGTCGCTGACCAGGCCGGCAACCAAATAGCTACCAATCAGGTTAATCCTCAGTCGTTAGGAAAATCGTCTCCACCGGATGTGGACGCCATGCCGGCGTCGAAAGCGGTTGAATCGACGTTTGCCAAAATGGCGCCGCAAGTTGCGCCAAAAATAAGGCCAGCGCCGTCTTCTAAGCCGGCGCGCCAAAAGACACGCCTTGCCGCATCATTACCGCCGGTATCCGGGCCCGCCGTCGCCAAGCGCCGAAAAGAAATTCTGCGCGGTATTGCCCCCGAGAGACCCCGGCCGGTCTTAAAGAACGGCGGACGCCTGATGTCGGCGGATGAACGCCGGAAAAGGTTGTATTCGCTCGCCGAGGAAATGGAACTGCTCTATGCCCACTCCCTCAGCCGCTGAGTCAATCACGGTTGCCTCTAATGCCGGCATCTATTCATCCAAAGGGCCGCTGCTCATGACGGGCATTGTCGCAACCAAGGCACCATCGCTCTTGGCAGGGCTCGTCTTGGCGCTGATCCTGGCGTCGGAGATCGAACCCCGCAAGGTTAACACGCCGCTCATTCGGCTGGCCAAAACGCCGCAGGTCGAAAACAGACCGCCGGAGACGAAACAGGCAGCCGTTTCGATCGCCCGTCTCCAATTGCCGCCGCCCCCGCACGCAGCGAAAGGGGTTATGCGGCGCACTGCGGCAAAATCAACGACGCGGCACGCGACCTCGAAACCGTTCATCCGAACAGGAGAGCCACTTCGCGCGGCAACGCCACCGTCGGTACCCTCCTCGAAGGTTGTCGACCAGGAGCCCTTTGTCATTACACCGTTGGCACCACCCGAACGGCAACCCAAACCGTTGAAGCGGCAACGCACGCGGGCGCCGCAGAAGGCAAAGCCGGTGCAAGCCACAAACACGGAGGTCGCCGCGCTCGCACCTCGAGACCCCGGTCAACGCGATGCCCAACAAGCTGTCGACGGCAGGGAGAACCGGAGCACCGGCCGGGCGCTTCTTCGCTTGTTGGAGCATGGAAAAGGTCCGACGATTGAGATCGCTTGGCCGAAAGCCCCGGCGGAGCGCGAACAGCTGTATCTCAGATTTAC
>CAYYBI010000482.1:0-2798 GCA_964469835.1 uncultured Rhodospirillaceae bacterium | reverse complement strand
ATATTATCGCGCCTGACCTGCGCGGCCATGGCGATTCGCAATGGATGGTTGGCGGCGGCTATATGGCGGCGGACTATATTTACGATATCGCCCAGCTTCTGCATCAGACCAAGCTGACTCCCGTGACCATTATCGGCCACTCGCTCGGCGCGGCGATCAGTCTGCGCTATGCCGGGCTCTTTCCCGAAAACGCGGTCAAGGTGGTGGCGATCGAGGGCGTCGGACGGCCGCCGGAACTGAGCAAGCATGACACGGGCAGATCGGCATCGGAACGAATGCGCGAATGGGTCGATACGCTGCGCAGCACCGCCGGCCGCAACCCGCGGGAATACGACACCCTGGAGGATGCCTGGCAGCGAATGCAGGAAGCCAACCCGCACCTCACGCCGGAGCAGGCGCGGCACCTCACCGTTCACGGCGTCAACCAGAATGAGGACGGCACCTATAGCTGGAAGTTCGACAACTACATCCGGGTCAACTCCCCCTTTACGATGGGCGGCGAGGCCACCCGCGAATTGTGGTCATCGATCACCTGTCCGACCCTGTTGATTCACGGCACCGACAGTTGGGCGACCGATCCGCGCAAGGATGGGCGGGACGATTATTTCCAGGATGTCGAGGTCGCCGAGGTCAAGGATGCGGGCCATTGGGTGCACCATGACCAGCTCGACGTGTTCCTGAACCTGGTGCGCAACTTTCTCGCCGATTGACAGGGCGCGGCTGCCGTGGCGGTGTGAGCGTCCGACTATGTTGACGCCAGGCAAGGAGAAATTAGATGTGGCCACGCACCGATTTGCTCGATCTGCTCGGGATCGCCCATCCGATTATTCAGGCGCCGATGGCCGGATCGACCAATCCGGCGCTGGCGTCGGCGGTTTCCAACGCCGGCGGACTGGGCTCGCTCGGATGCGCGCGGCACGATGCTGACGCCCTGCGGGCGGATTCGGAAGCCATCCGCCTGACATCCAACAAGCCGTTCAATCTGAATTTTTTCGTGCATTCGGCGCCGGTCGAAGACGAGGCCGCGACGGCGGCCATGCAGGCCCGTCTTGCGCCCTATTTCGATGAGTTGGATGCGGGCGCGGTGCCCGATCCCTATCCGCTCTTCACGCCCTTCGACGACAGTATTCTCGAGGTCTTGCTGGCGTTGCGTCCGCCGGTCGTGAGCTTTCATTACGGGTTGCCGGATCCGGCGGCGATGACGGCACTGAAAGAGGCCGGCATCATTCTGTTGTGCTCGGCCACGACGGTTGCGGAGGCGCGGGAGCTTGAGGCGAGCGGCGTCGACGCCGTTATCGCCCAGGGTTTCGAGGCGGGTGGCCATCGCGGTACGCTTCGTCCGCCCTTCGAGCTCGGCACGGTCGGTACGATGGCTTTGGTCCCGCAGGTCGCCGACGCGGTGACGGTTCCGGTGATCGCCGCTGGCGGCATCGCCGACGGGCGGGGGATCGCCGCCGCCTTCGCCTTGGGCGCGAGCGGCGTGCAGATGGGCACCACATTTTTGTCGTGTCCTGAATCTAGCGCCGATCCGGTCTATCGCGCGGCGTTGCTGGAAGGCGCGGATGACGCGACGCAAGTGACCAAGATTATTTCCGGGCGTCCGGCCCGCGCGCTGCGCAACCGCTACGTTCGCGAAATGGCCGACCAGGAGGACGCGGCACTCGGTTTCCCGCTGCAATACAGCCTAAGCACGCCGCTGGGGGTTGCCAGCCGCGCACGCGGGTCGGGCGATTTCGCGGCCATGTGGGCGGGGCAGTCGGTGGGGCTCAACCGGGTGCTGCCGGCCGCCGATCTGGTCGAGACGCTGGTCCGCGAAGCAGAAGCTGTGCTCGGCAGTTCCTAAAAATCGCCGTCATGCCCGCGCAGGCGGGCATCCAGAATACCTGGCAACTCGTGGATTCCGGATCGTCGCCTTGCGCCGTCCGGAATGACGAATGAGATATACCTATCCGCCCGATCCGAGCATCCCGATGGCTTCGATTTCGACGGTCAGTTCCGGGCGCACCAGCTTGCTGATTTCGATCAGGGTCGAGACCGGATAGTCGCCGGTGAAAAACTCGCGCCGGGCCTTCCAGACGGCGTCCCGGTCGTTGATGTCGGTGAGGTAGATCAGCACCTTGACCACGTCGTCCATGCCGCCGCCGGCCGCTTCCATCAGGTGTTGGATTTTCCGGAAGATCGCCACCGCCTGCTCATAGGCGCCGCCCGCCGGCATGTCGTCGAAGTCCGCGCCGCGCGCGGTCATGCCGGCGATAAACACCTGATTGCCGATCACCAGGCAGTTCGACCAGGTGTCCTTCGGCGGCTCGCCCACATGCTCGCTGATGACGCGGCGTTTCTTGACCGGTTTCGTGTCGCCCATTTCCCTCTCCCTTGCGGTTTCTTCTACAGCAGGCCGCGCGCCCGGAAACTCTCGTGGCCGTCGCGGCCGATCACCAGGTGATCGTGCAGCGTGATGCCGATCTTGCCCAGCGCTTCCTGCAATTCGCGTGTCATTTTGATGTCGCCCTGGCTCGGCGTCGGGTCGCCGGAGGGATGGTTGTGGACCACGATCAACGCGGTCGCGCCGAGCTCCAGCGTTCGTTTCACCACCTCGCGGGTATAGAGCGGGGTATGGTCGACGGTGCCGCGCTGCTGAACCTCGTCGGCGATCAGCACGTTCTTCCGATCGAGGAACAGCAGGCGCAGTTGTTCGACCTTTTCATGCGCCATGGCGGCGGAACAGTAGTCGATCAGTTGATCCCAGGAACCGAGCACATCTTGGCGCAGCACCCGCTGGCGCAACAGGCGCACCGCCG
>CAYYBI010000481.1:0-16956 GCA_964469835.1 uncultured Rhodospirillaceae bacterium | reverse complement strand
GCCGACGGCCGAGCGCGACCGGCGGGCGACAACGCCGGCAAGTTCGAGCCCCTGAGCCTCGCCGATATCGCCGGCAAGTCGATTTCCACGGGCGGCCCCATCAATGCCCGAAAATCGACGAACGTGCAGGCGCCCGGTCCGGCCTATGCGACCCACATCGTCGACGTCGAGGTCGACCGCGATACCGGCCAAGTGCAAATTCTCCGCTATACCGCGGTGCAGGATGCGGGCCGCGCGATTCACCCGAGTTATGTCGAGGGCCAAATTCAGGGTGGCGTCGTCCAAGGCATCGGCTGGGCGCTGAACGAGGAGTACATCTACGACAAGAACGGCCGGCTCGAGAATCCGGGATTCCTCGACTACCGTATCCCGGTGGCATCGGATTTGCCGATGATCGATCCGGTGATTGTCGAGGTGCCGAACCCGTCCCATCCCTTCGGCGTCCGGGGCGTCGGCGAAGTGCCGATCGTGCCGCCGATGGCCGCCATCGCAAACGCGATCGAGGACGCGATCGGGTTGCGATTGACCGACCTGCCGATGTCGCCGCCCAAGGTCCTGGCGGCGCTGGACAAGGAGGCCTGAGGCGTTGGTCCAGGTCCTGCTGAGCCGAGAAATCGCCCGCAAATATACCGGGGGCGAAGTCCGGATCGAGATCGACGGCGAGAATGTCCGCGGTCTGATCCGGGCGCTCGACGAGCGCTTTCCGGGGCTGGGCGAGGTTCTGCGCACCGACATGGCGGTCGCCATAGACGGCCAGATCTTTCAGGACGCCAGTCTGGAGCCGGTGCCGCCGGGAAGCGAAGTCTGCTTCCTACCCGCCATCGAGGGCGGCTGACCGGCCCGGATCGCCCGACTAAATTTCAGCATTCAAAGACGACCGCCCGGCTGTTTGCCTGGGGTATCGCCAAAACCAAATGTTCAGGCTGTCGAAGGTCTATGGTGATGAAGAGTTCGACCGCCTCATCCCATTCACCGTCCCAATTCGGGCGGACTATCGCGGGAACAGGAACCCTAGGCGGTCTTTAACCCAATCCCGTTGTGGTTTTTCGCTCAAACGGAATGCGCCCGCATCAATGACGAAATGAACGAAGACAACTGTCGTAGCGGACGCGATCAACCAATTTGTGAAAAAATTCTCGGCGGAAAAACCACCGGTTGCCGCTATTTCGACGTCCCCCTGCACCCTGTATATGCCCCAAAGAATTATGGCGGCGGCCAAGGCCACGCCCGGGACGCAGCGCCACACCGAGAACGCCTTCTTGGTCGTATGAGCGTCGATGTGTCGCTTGACGAACAATTCTCCTGCCGACCCCGCGGCGCTCGCCATGAGATACATGATGACGGTGTACTGAATTGCGTGGGCCGTCACATACCCGATGTTCACCGCCAACACACTTCCCGGATCCAATACGCGGGCGAGAAACACCATGCTGAAGAACGTTAGAGCCAGCAGGAAGAACGCGGCCGTGACGGCGTTATACCGCTTCCTGTGCACGACCATGTTACCAAGCGCCAGCGCGAGAACGCACAGATAAGGAAACACGGCGAAATCGGCAATTCGGACGAACACCTCGTGCAGCCAAACCCATCCAACGGGGTTCGGAAACCCGAGCGGATAGTGTGCGGCTATGGCCAGCACGCATGACGCATTGACAAGATGTTTCTCGATGTTATTCGGCGTCGGGCGGCCTTCGGCCAGGCAAACAAGCGCACAGACACCGATATTTTGCTTGCTGAAATGCCATAGATTCCATGGAATCATAATAAACATAGCGATATTAAATAAATTTTCGTTCGCCGAAAGAAATACCGGAAAAATTACTATCAGTATAATTGGGATATAAATAAATCTGTTCTTATTATTTCTGATTATTCCACGAAATTCTCTGTCGAAATACATCAAGACAGTCTCACCGACATGGCCTTGACCGAACAAGAATATCAGCACGGTCAGCTGCATCTCGGCGACCGTAAATTTGCCATCCGACAACGAAAAATACAGCATGAAGGCCAATATCGGGATCAGGGTCCCGGCCACCATCGTCAACGAAAAGAGCCGCCGAAGCTTGTTGCTCGGCAGGGCTCCCCGGTCGACATCCAAGACAACTGTGCTCACGGAAAATCCATTTCGAGGGAATTGATTTGTGAATTCTTGTTCATGGATTTGCTTTCGCGGAATACGAGAAGTGTTCCCTCAAGGCGAACAGCCGCCGAGGATCCCGTAATTTGCGGCTGAACCGCTAACAAATGGTTACCTGCCGAGCCGGGTGGCAAGCCAAGTAACTGATTCACCTTATTTTACCGAATCCGTGTATTGTCTCTCAGACATATCCGACCCCGCGCCGGCCATCTCCAGGCGAAATCGAACGGCCCATACAACCAAACCAGCCAGAATCCGCCACATGGATTGGCGCCGAAGGCGACCCGGGTCGCCAATCCGACTTTCGTACCGCCGGCGCCCCGATGAGCGTCGCAGCGAAAGACTTTGCCGACGCCGTCATATCATGACACCAAGCCATCAATTTAGTACTCGGAACACCGCAATTATGCGACGGCATTGTCATGTGTGGGCGAGATGAGTTGAGGAGCCGGGATAAATTGTGGATTGTAGATGCCGATGATCCAAAACGAGCCTGCGGAGACAGCATGCGTATCCTGATTTTCGCTTTTACCGTCATATTTCTTGCCTTGCCAGGAACACCGGTCGCTGCAGGCGGGGGAAAATTGGTCCACGTCATGCGCTTTGACGATTACAAGCTGGGGCCGGTGCAGGATTGGCTGCAGGGTAAGGGATTTAAATTCGAACAGGATGCGAGACGCCGCGATCACATCGACCTGGATGTCGGACAGACCGGACTAACCCTGGACGCCAAGCGGCGCTCCTTTGGCGTCATGCCAAACGAGTCCGTCAATGTGCCCGATTTCAGCTATATAGAAATCGACTGGGGGGTAAACAAATTCCCAAAAGGAGCTTCATACGAGCAAGGAGTACGCAATGAAGCGCTGACCGTCTTCATTTTCATGGGTGATGAACGCCAGCCGAGCGGATCCATGTTCATCCCTGACAGTCCCTATTTCATAGGTCTGTTTTTGTGTGACGGAGACGATAAGGTGAAATACCCCTATGTCGGCGCCTATTTTAAAAAGGGCGGGCGGTATGTTTGCACCGATAAGCCAACCAAACAGAAGTTGATCACCTCCCGGTTTAATCTAATGGAGGCGTACCGGAAATATTTCGATAAGGAGAGAGATGATGATCCCGGCATCTCCGGAATCGCCTTGGGATTAGATACAAAAAAGGCCAAAGACAAGGGCCGGGCGTCGGCGTTCATTCACGAAATCCGTTTTTATCGCTGATCCGCCATTGGCGAAAAATTTTCACCCTCAGGGGCTGTTTCCCAATTAATATTTGGACCTGTCCCTTCTTTAATCCGCGGGTGGCTGTCAAGTTTTGAGCATTTGTTATCGGCGGATCCATGCGTCCTGATGGTCAAGGCCCGACGCGAGGATGAGATATTTAGCAGGGACAGGCCGTTCTTGCAGACACAAGCCTATTACAGTGCCCGGATAGCAAGTATCAGTCTCCGCCGGCTGCGGCGTGAATGGCCGCGAGGTAACCGAAAGTCAGGGCTGGCCCGATCGTAATACCCGGTCCCGGATACGCGCCCTGCATGATCGACATCATATCGTTGCCGCATGCATAGAGGCCCGGCACTGGAGTGCCGCTCCCGTCAAGCACCTGCGCATGCGCATTCGTCGCCAGGCCGCAGGCCGTTCCCAAATCGGCCGGATAGACCGAGACGGAATAGAACGGCGGCGTCTCGATCGGCGCGAGACAGGGATTCGGCCGAACGTCCTGATCGCCGAAATGACGCTGGTAAACATTACCTCCCCGTCCAAATTCCGTATCGACACCCGTACGCGCATCGCGGTTGTGGCGCTCGACCGTTTCGGTGAGGGCCTCGGCGTCGATGCCGAGACTCCGCGACAATTCACCGAGGGAAACCGCCTCGGTCAAATAACCCGCCGCCTTGTAAGATTTCAGCAAACCCGTCATTGGATGGATCGCACCAAGGCCATATTTCCAAAGAAAGCGCCGATCGCAGATGAGATGGGCCGGCACGGCATGCCCCGCATCGTTCCTGCGCAGCATTGCCCGGACGAACTCGTGATAAGAAACGGCCTCGTTCGTGAAGCGCCGCCCCTGCGATGTTACGGCGATTAGTCCAGGCTTGCCACGGTCAGTCACCGTGTGCGGAAAGACGACATGCCGCCCGTCGGCCCGCCGGTACTGCGACGCCGGCACCCAGTAAGCCGGGCCGAATTCACCGATGTCCATCCTGCCGCCTGCGCCCGTCCCTAGGCTCAGGCCATCTCCCGTTCCCCCTTCGGCAGTCGCCGTGAGTTGTTCCGCGCCCAGCGGAAAAAGGGACTTCCGCCGCGCGCCGTCATGAGAAAATCCGCCGGTGGCGAGTATCACGGCGCGGCGCGCCCGGATAAGGCGTTCGCTCCCGTTTTCTTCCACCACAACGACCCCGGCGGCCCGCCCGTCGCGCATCTCCAGCCGGACGACATCGACGCCAAGCCGGACCGGTACGGACTGATCCAGCAGCGACTTCAATAGCCGGGCAACGAGAGCATTCCCAAGAACGAGATCGGTTCCCCGCCGATGTCTCAGCCTCTGAACGAGATATGCCGACACCAGACGCGCGACGCGCGCGGCTGACCTGAATGAACGGAACATGTTGCGGAAATGCGGAATGTCCGCTCGCGCGACCATCATACCGCCGAACAGCGTAAATTCCGGCAAGGGCGACCGAAGCGTCGCAAAGGCAGTGCCGAGTTCACGGCCATCGAACGGGACCGGCTCGAGCACGCGACCGCTGGTGGTAGCGCCCTCAGCATCCGGATAATAGTCGGGATAAACGGGAACCGGTTTTAGCTGCACGGCGGTATGGCACTCCAGATAAGCGATCGCGGCGGGGGCCGCATCGAGGAAAGCGTCCCGCAAATCACGGCCCCGATCCGTTGGAACCGTAGCGAGAAGATAGGACTCGGACTTTGCTCGACTATCGCCGCACGCTTGGTCGATATCGCAGTTGGGCGCCCATACCATCCCGCCGGAAATCGCGGTTGTGCCGCCGACGTACCGGGTCTTCTCCAAGAGAAGCGTTTCCAGCCCTTGAACCGATGCAACACAGGCCGCGGCCATGCCGCCGGCGCCGGCGCCGAGGATGACGACATCGGTTTCTTCGCTCTCCGGGACCACGACGGATTTCGTCATCATGATTTGCTGGCACCTTTCGATAATCGCAGCTGCGGCAGTCACGGTCTCTCGGACCGAGCGCCCAAAACAGAGACGTTCATGCTATCGTGGCGAACGGGACTTTGCATCTGCTGAGGCTACGGACCGCCCCGCCGGCCTCAAGCCAGCGGTGTCAGAGAAAAATTTTTGCATGTGAGGTCGTCGTCAAACCACCCGGGGCGATCCGGGGAAATCTCGAGAAGCCAATAGCGGCGAAATACGACTCTCACGTTCGCGCAAAGCACCCAATTTTTCTCTGACAATGCCCGAATGCGACCAGAGGCTATGGAAAAATGAGGGCCAGGAGAGAGAAAATGCCGACGAGCAACAGTCTGAATGGCGGCCAGATCATCGTTGATTATCTTGTGCAGGAGAAGGTGCCCTACGCGTTTGGTCTGTGCGGCCACGGCAACATCGGTTTCATCGACGCGCTGTATGAACGGTCCGACGATATATCGACGATCTCAGTGCATCACGAGACGGTCGCGGGCTTCATGGCGGACGTCTATTACCGTGTCGCGGGCAAGCCGACGGCGACCTTTACGTCCTGTGGGCCGGGCTCGGCCAACCTGCCGATTGCGCTCGCCAACGCCTATTTCGATTCGGTGCCTTTCCTCGCGGTGACGGGGAACGTGCCGACGAGCCAGTTCAACCGGGGCGCTTTCCAAGAAACCTACCGGCAGCATCAGGCGGATTTCCCCTCGACGGTGCGCGCGTATTGCAAGCGGGTGTTTCAGCCGACGCGCGGCGACATGGTACCGCTGGCGATGCGCCAGGCGTGGAAAACAATGGTGACGGGCCGGCCGGGACCGGTGGTGCTCGACGTCCCCTTCGATATCTTCAAGGAAGGGGCGGAGCAGCCGCCCGTCGCCGATGATTGGAACGCAAATATAAGCTGTCGCTGCGGCGCCGACCCGGAAGGTGTGGTCAAGGCGGTCGACATGCTGCTCGCCGCGGAACGGCCGGTCATCCTCGTTGGCCAGGGCGTAAAGTATGGCGGTGCGGCTGCACACCTGCTGGCGCTGGCGGAACGGCTCGGCATTCCCGTCGCGTCTTCGGCGAGCGGCACCGGCGCGATCGACACCAAACATCCACTGGCGCTCGGGCTCATCGCGCGAAACGGCACTTATCAGGCGAACCACGCCTGCCGTCAGGCCGATGTGCTGCTGGCGCTGGGCGTCCGCTTCGACGACCGCACATCTAGTAGCTGGATGCCAGGCTATTCCTTCACAATCCCGCCGACCAGACTCATCCATGTCGACATCGATCCCGACGAGATCGGCCGGAATTATCCGGTAGCGTTGGGTCTGATGGCCGACGTGCGGACCTTCCTGCGCCAAGTGCTGGATGAACTCGATACGCGAAAGACCGGGAAGCAAGGAATCTCGCCCGCGCGCGGCGGGTGGCTGGACAAGATTGCTGGCTATAGAAAGGAATGGGAAGAATTCATCGCGCCCGGATTCACGGAGGATACGACGCCAATCCATCCGCAGCGCGCGGCGCATGAGATCGACAGGGCGCTGCCGGAAGATGCGATCCTGGTAAGCGACATCGGGGTGCACCACAACTGGCTGATCCAGTTCTGCCACCCCACGCGGCCGGACTCGCTGATTGGGTCGATGGGCTTTGGTCCGATGGGCTTCGGTGTCGCCGGCGTCATGGGCGCGAAGTTCGCGGCCCCCGACCGGCCCTGCGTGTCGGTGTGCGGCGACGGAGCGTTTTTCATGCATGCCAGCGTGCTGGGCACGGCGGTGGAATATAATCTCCCGGTGGTGTGGGTGGTATGGAACAACTACGCCTACGGGTCGATCCGGGGTCTGCAGCGGGGCTATCTCGATGGCCGCGAGCTGGCGACCGACTTCAAGGATCCGTCGACGGGTCAGCCCTACAACCCCGACTTCGCGGCAATGGCGCGGTCGGCCGGCATCGAGGGCGTGAGTGTGGATAAGGCGGCGGACCTGGCAGACGCCATTCGTGCCGGCATCGCGGCGAACCGTCCCTATCTGATCGACGCTAATATCGGCGGAGACCTTAACCCGACCGGCGCCGGGGCCTGGGAACTGCCCGGCATGGGGCAGAGCCACCCCGGCTTCGGTGGACGGTACCAGCCGGGGTGAGGATGGTGTCAGGCTAATGCGAACTTGTCTCCAAAATGCGATGCGGCGGTGAATTGGTCGAACAGAACCCTCAGCGCCGCTCGACGCTAAACGTTAAGGTGCCAAGCCGAAGCCGTGCGCCGGGAGCAAGCCGCGCCGGACCGTCGTTCGGGTCCACGGGCCGTTCATCCACTGCCGTGCCGGCCCCTGAATGCAGGTCTGTAACGCCAAGGTCGTCTTCCAATGGAACCAATTGCACATGTTGCTTGGCGACCCCGTCGGCGACCAGGCAACGGTCGCAAGCAGGGTCGCAGCCGACTACCAGACCTTTCGGCGCCCGGCGCAGGTCATCTTGCGTAATCACGATATCAATGGGACCGCCCGCCGCATCCTCGCAGCGCAACCGCCAATCACTGCGCCGTTTCCCGTGGCGCCATGGCAACTGGAAAAGCATATGTCCAAGCGAGCGAGCGCCATTGCGGGCGGCCGAGCCACCGAGGACGACGATGTGGACCACACGTCGCGGCCAGTATCTGACGAACAGCAGAACAAGGGCGAAGAGAGCTGCAACCGCCGCCACGGCATACCGATAATAGTTCGTCGAGGCCACGCCGAGAATGATCCGGCACACCTTATGGTCACCATCGTACGGAATTTTCAGGGCCTTGAGCTTCTCCAGCAATACCGAGACGTGCGACGCGAAGAAAACGCCCTGTATCACATCGTAAACAATGGGCATGCCGCTCGGCGTGACCAACATCGCCATCTCACGCTGGGTGTTTACTCCGACGACCTGGCCGCAAGGATTGATGATCGGCCCGCCGCTGTTGCCTGGATTGGTTGCAGCCGAATGTTGAATCAGCTGTATTCGAGGGCCGTCCTTGGTCCAGGCGCCCATGAAGATTCGGTTGGTTGTGCCAGCGGTGAAGCTTGTCCCGCTATCGGCGTTGAGCCTTTCTCCCGCACCCGGATATCCGATGGCGAAAACCGTCATTCCCTTCGTTGGCGTGTCGGTATCGGATTCGCTCAGAACGACAGGCGGCCGGTCGAGGTCCGCCACTTTCAACACCGCCAAATCCTCGTCGGGATAGACTTGAACTATCGTCGCGGGTCGGCGCGGCATTTGTGTCGCGCCGCTCTCCGCCACGAAGAGGCCCCAGCCCTCGTCGATATGCGGCTGGACAACATGGTAGGTGGTCGCGATGTGTCCCCGTTTGCTGACGACAAAGCCACTGGCGCTTATGATACCCGCCGGCCCGTCGACGATAATACGGACCATGCTCGGCTCGACCAGCTTTGCCAATGTCGTTGGCTCTATGGCGGCGCTCGGTGGCACCACAAGCAGAGTCGCGGTTGCCGCGGCGAGGATTAGGATACGGAGTGCCATGCTCCGGATCATATGACAATGAAACCATGCGCGCACTCGTTGCCGACAATCTGGCGGCTGGCGATTCACGGCTCTGACGTTCGGGCGAAGTAATCGATTTTTCTCTGACAACGCCCTGCTAGATTATCGCGGCGGCGCGAATCTCGTCTGGGGTGAACGGCACGCGGCGCAAACGCAACCCGACCGCATCGTAAATTGCATTCGCGATGGCTCCCGCGGTCGGACCCATTACCGCCTCCCCGACCCCAAGGAAGGGGTCGCCGGGACGTTCGATGAGAAAGGTCTCGATCTCCGGCACGTTATCGAATCCGAGGATCGGATACCCTTCCCAGTCCCGCGTCGTGATTCCGTATGCGTCGTAGCCGACCTTCTCGTAGAGGGTGAGGCTGGCTGCCTGCAGCAATCCGCCCTCAAGCTGCGAGACGATACCCAGTCGATCAATGATGTCGCCGGCGTCGGCGGCAATGGCGGCGCGGCGCAAACACACGCGCGCAGCATCATCGACGGAAAGTTCTATCGCAACCGCCGCATAGGCCGATACATTCTTATACTGTGCAAAGCCCAAGCCGCGGCCGATACCGTCGCCCTTGTCCCAGGCGTTCATCCGCTCCGCGGCCGCCTCGATGACCGCCCTGGCCCGCCGGTTCGAAAGATGCCGCAGGCGGAATTCGATCGGGTCCACGTTCGCCGACTGAGCCAATTCGTCCATGAAGGATTCGATAGCCAGTCCGTTGACGAACGCGCCGAGTCCGCGCAGGGACGATGTGCGAAGCGGCAGATCCTTCACCAGGTGTTTTACGATCCTCCGCTCGGAAAAATCGTACAGCGGATCTTGGTTGCGATGAATGCCCGAGTGCGCCGCCAGGGCGGGAACGGCCGGCGGCGGCGTTGACGGGTTCTCGCGTAGGCGGGAAGAGAACAATCGCGACGCGCCACGGCCACCCGGCCCCGGTTGCGGCCGCGTCACATGGGTATCGCTGTAATTCTCGTGCGACCACGCAACGATCCGGCCCTCGGAGTCCAAGCTAGCACGGAGATCGGCAACCATCGCAGTGCCATAGGGCTCCCAGCCATGCTCGTCCGCGCGCGTATATTTGAGCAGGATCGGCGTCCCCGGCATTGCGCAGGCAACCAAGGCGGCGTCGAAAGCGGCATCGTCGGCGCCGTTATGACCGTAACATCCGGCGCCCGGCGCATGGATTACACGAACAGAATTGAGATCCCGATCCAACGCCTCGGATACACTCGCGCGTAACGGATAGGGCCCCTGGGAATGACTCCATATGGTAAGAAGGTCGCCGTCGAGATGCGCGAGCGCCGCCGACGGCGCCATCGAAGCATGCATCTGGTAGGGTCGCTCGAAGCGGGCATGCAAGGTCGCAACGGCATCGGTGGGCGGATCGGCAAGCGGCGGCACTGGCGCTTCGACTGGCCGTCCATCGACCACCGGGAGGCTGGTCCGTTCATTGCTGACGAGCAGCTCGAATATGTCGCGGGTCTCGAGACCGTGCTCCGGCGACCAGCGCGCGGCGGCGGCAACGCGCTCGGCAAGATTTATTGCGGTCCACTCTTCGCTATGGGCGACGGCGAGAAAACTGCCGTCGCGGACGAGATACCCACCCATATGCCGTTGCTCGACATCAGCCGGCAGGTCTTCCAATCGGGCGTGATAGTGCGGTGGACGCACGATCCTCGCGTGCAGCATGTCCGGCATCGACATATCGTGCACAAAACGGACCGAGCCCATCGCCAAACCCGTCAATGCGGGCGCCAAGTGCAACCGGCCGAGCACCCGATAGGCATCCGGGGATTTTGGCGTGGCGTCCAAGTCAACGGGGATCGAAATCTCTCGACCGCCGGTCAGGTCCCAATAGGACATCGCACGATTGGTATTTGGCACCCGAATCAGCCCGTCCACGATCTCCAATGACTCCGGGTCCGTCGCAAGCCGTTCGCCCGCCATTTTCAGCAGATGCCGGCGCGCAGTTGCGGCGGCGAGGCGCACTGCCTGTGCCGAATCTTCCATCGACCGGCTGCCAGAGGTATAGCCCTCATTGGGAACTTCGCCGGTGACGCGTGGAGCGACCCGAACGCGCGTGGGATCCACGTCAAGTTCTTCGGCCGCAACCAATGCCACCGCTGCAGAGACCCGCTGTCCGATGTCGACTTTACCGGTCCGCACCACCACCTGACCGTCCCCATCAAAGGACAACCATTCGGCAACGCCGGGATGCCCCGCGAGGCTGGGGTTCGAGACCATCAGCCGCCGCCCTCCCGCAACACCCGCTCGACCGCGCGAAGCACGGCCGCATGCGTGCCGCAACGGCACAGGTTTTTACCTAGCGCGGCGCGGACGTCGGCCGCGCTTGGGGTCGGCTCACGGCGGCGCAACGCCTCCACGGCAATGACCAATCCAGCCGTACAATAACCACACTGCGCAGCGCCTTCGTTGATGAAGGCGCTTTGCACCGGGCCCGGCTCGCCCCGCGCCGCGAGGCCCTCGACGGTCACGATCTCCGCCCCTTCGAACTGGCCGACGGGCGCGACGCAACTCAACTGTGCCACACCGTCTACCAACACGGCGCAGGCACCGCATTGTTCGAGGCCGCAGCCAAGCTTTGCGCCAGTCAGGCCAAGCTGATTGCGCAGGACGTAGATCAGCGGAGTCGACGGGTCGATATCGACGTTATGGGTCTCGCCGTTGATGTCTAGGCGGGTCTTGGTCATCTTGGGAGAAATCCTGCCAGAACGATTGGACGGCGTCGAGGGTGTTGTCAGATAAACCTGACCCGGCCCGCGAAGGTACGGTCCGAGGCGTTCAGCCCGCCATCGCTCCTTCTCGTCGCCGCGTGCTGGCCTCTTGGGCGCGCGCACTCATGAGCGCTTGGACGCTTGGCCGCCATAAACTTCGGTCGGCGCGAGGGGACTGCCGGCAAACACGTTCTTGCCTGTCTTCTTCGTCGCGTTGCGCCAAGCCGCCAGCTCTTCCGCGCCAAACTCTGTTTTCGGCGACGGGTCGATGTCGACATGCCCATAGGTATCGACCCCGCGCACCAACATCGCCGAATCGCGATGCGCCCGGACTTCCGTGTGCGTCGGTATCATTTCCACCAGCACGATAAGACGGCGTTCATCCGAGATGTTGACCCCGGAACTGTGAATGATCCCGGCGTCGAACAGACCGATCTCGCCCGGTTTCAGCACAATATCAACGGCTTTCGACTCGTCTATACCAGCGGGGATGTATTGGCCACGGGACAGAATACTATCCGGATTGCCCGTATCCGTATGCGGTAGAACACCAGTTTTGTGCGAGCCGGGGATGACCTTAAGACAGCCATGCGCCACGGAGCATTCAGCGAGCGCGAGCGCGCCGATCACCAGGATGGGTTTGATCGGGTTATAAGCGCCGTCCTGGTGCCAACCTGCATGGGTTTTGCCGTCCGGGTCTTTGATCCGGAAAGCCATGCTGTAGCAGAGAATGTTCGGACCGATGAGGTCTTCGTAGACGTCGAGTATGCCCGGGTGGCGCGCGATATCTTCGACCCAAGGGCACAGAAGGTGCGACTTGCTCTTAAGCTTTTTGACGTCGTTTGGGTATTTTACTTCGAATTGCTCAAGACAGCCCCGGAAATGCGCGACTTCCTCCGGCGAAAGGACCGGGACAGGCGAGAGGAAACCGAAATTGTGGAAATGCTCAACCGCTTCTTTGGAGAGAGCCTTGGGCATTTTTAAACCCCTTTAGTCGGAGCTCGGAAAACCACAGGCAACCGCGAAATTCAATTACCGGCGTGCGGCCAACGGTTTCATGAATAGAGGCAAAACGTAAGCGAGTACCAAATCCAACGCAAGGATCACCGTGGCGTGCGCCTTTTCCCAAGAACATAGGGAACTGTCAGACCGACAACCTTGGAATACGTGCTGATAGCTGCGCCAAAGCCGTTTGCGGCGAATGTAACTACGTAGCGACGAGCGTGGAGGCGGAGCATGCCCACCGCTACCTGTCTTTGACACTGCCCTTCCAGCCGTAGGCCGCCCGCGCCGCGGCCATCGTGATGCGCCCCTGGTTGAGGTCACGCGCCACGCGGTCGGCGTCCCGTTTCTGCGCCGGACCAAATCCGCCGCCGCCCGGTGTGGCAATCCGCAGCAACGCACCGCGCGGTAATTTCAGCTCCTTTACGGCCGAAGGAAGTTTGCGCTCGCCGTCGGTGTCTGGATCGAGCAGGAACGTGCCGAGGGCGCCGTCTCCGCCGCCGGCATCTCCGTGCGCCGGGTTCGATTGCCGTTCCCCGGTCAGGCTGACCGTGACATCGTCGGCAAGGACACGGTAATCGCGGATAAGCCCGTCACCGCCCCGAAACTGTCCCGCACCGCCCGACCCGCTGCGAAGCGCATACTGCTCGATACGCAACGGGTAGGCATGTTCGAGCGCCTCCACTGGCAGGTTGGCGCTCCCGGACGATAAAGTGCGCACCGCATCCATGCCGTCGCGGTTCGCGCGGGCGCCCAGCGCGCCGGCTACAGTCTCGTAATTCACAAAATATCGTCCGGTCCGTGGATCAGTTCCTGCGACAAGCAGCAGGTGGTGCGGGCCGGATGGCGCCATACGTTTTGCCGGCATCGCCGCCGATAGCGCCGAGATGATGACGCCGTCAACGACACCACAGGATATCGACCGCGCCCCCACCGGCGCCGGCGGTACGGGATTGACGATGCAGCCCGCCGGCGCACGGATCTCGATGGCGCGGAAAGCGCCGCAGTTGGCAGGCGCATCCGGGTCAAGCAAAGCCTTCATAACCGTGTAGACCGTGGCCGCCAGCGCCTGGGTCGGAACATTGCGGGCGCTCGGGATCTGGCGGTCGGTCCCATCGAAATCCAAGACCAGCCGTCCTGGTTGCACGGTTACCGTACAGGCAATCCGCGCCAACGCGTCGCCGACCCCCGACATCATATCTTCCGACTTGTATATGCCGGGTTCAAGTCGATCGATCGCGGCGCGGAGCCGCCGTTCGGAATAGTCCAGGTAGGCGTCCAGCGCGGCGTTGTACGTAGCGAGACCGTACCGTTCGATCAGCCGCGCTATGGCGCGCTGTCCGACCCGGTTTGCCGCAATTTGTGCGTTCAGGTCGCCCTTGCGTTCATCGGGTGTGCGCGAATTAAGAAAGATGATTTCGCAGATATCCCTGCTCAGAACACGTTCGCTTACGAGACGAACAGGCGGCAGGCGCAGCCCTTCTTGGAAAATGCTTTCGCAGACGGCCGCCTCGCTTCCCGGCACCATCCCGCCGACATCTGCGTGGTGTGCGATATTCGCGACAAATGCGACGATACAACCTTCATGAAACACCGGTGCGATGACATTCAAATCCGGAAGATGCGAGCCGCCGCCATTGTAGGGATCGTTGGCGACGAACATGTCGCCCGGACGCATATCGGCATCGTCGAAGCGCTCTCGGATCGAGCGGATAGCACCGATCATCGATCCGAGATGAATTGGGACATGCTGAGCCTGGGCAACGACCTCGCCAGCCGCGTCGAAGACCGCGGTCGAACAGTCGTGACGTTCTTTGATGTTTGGTGAAAAGGCGGTGCGCATCAGCACGACGCCCATCTCCTCCGCGCAGGCCAGGACATGGCGCGACACGACCTCGACAGTGATGGGATCGATTGCCGGAGATTCAATGTCACTTGTGCTCATGCCTGCAACTCCATCCTTAGCGATCCTTCCTCGGCCACGGTTGCACGCCATCCCGGTGGTATGACAGTCGTCGAATCCATCTGCTCGACAATAGCGGGGCCTTCGACCTGTTCCCGGGGACCTAGGGCGTCCCGCTGGTAAAGCGGCGTATCGACGAAGCCGGTCGCGCGAAACCACACCGGCCGACGCGCCACCTTCGTTTCGAAAACATCGGAACGCGATGTCGGCTCGAGCGGTGTCGGCGGACGTGCTGCGATGATGGCGAGGCGGAGATTAACAATCTCGACCGGATGATCCGCCATGGAGTAACCGTTTAACGCCTCGTGCTGCCGGTGGAAGGCTGCCACCGCGGCCTCGATTTCAGCGATCCCGCAGGAGGCATCGGAAATCTCGATGCCAAGCTCGAAGGACTGGCCGGCATAGCGCTGGTCGACGTGCCATTCGCGTCGCACCTCGCCGGCCGTCAATTGCTCCGCCTCACGCCATTCTTTTGCGCGCAGCAACAGGCTCGATCGCGCGTCTGCCAGCATCTCGATCCCAGTCGGTCCCGCAGGGATGAGGCAGGTTTGCGCAAAATCGCCGCGCACATCCGCATCGAGGAGCCCACGCGCGGACAACAACCCGGGATGCGGCGGCACGATCACCTGCCGCATGCCGAGTTCGGCCGCGACGTCGGCGGCATGCAATGGCCCCGCCCCACCAAAGGCAACGAGCGCGCAGTCGCGCGGATCTTCGCCGCGTTCGACTGAAACGACCCGCACCGCGCCCATCATATTGACGTTGACGATCTCAAGAATTCCAGCGGCCGTCGCCGTCGCGTCGAGCGAGAGCGCATCGCCGAGGTGTGCAATCGCCGCCTGCGCTTTCTCGGGATAGGCCCGCATGCGACCGCCCAGCAGCGCATCGCCGGACAATCGGCCGAGTACGGCATTGGCATCGGTCACAGTCGCCTGATCGCCGCCGCGGCCATAGAGCGCCGGCCCGGGGAACGCCCCGGCGCTCTGCGGACCGACCTTCATCAATCCTCCGGAATCGATCCAGGCGAGGCTGCCGCCGCCGGCGCCGATGGTATGGATATCGAGTGTGGCGATGCGCACCGGCAGGCCGCCGATCTCGCGCGCTGCCCGCCGCTGCGGCGTGCCGTTCCGTATGAGGCAGACATCCGTGCTCGTCCCGCCCATATCGAACGAGATGAGGTCGGCAGCGCCAAGTTGCCGGCCCAACTCGGCGGTGGCTATGACCCCGCCGGCCGGGCCCGAAAAGAAGGTGTTAACCGGCATGCGCCGTACCGCCTCACAGGAAACAGCGCCGCCATTAGATTGCATTACGAGCGGCCGGCACGCGACACCGAGGTCCGCGATGCCACTTTCGAAATGATCGAGATAGCGGTCGACGACCGGCATCAGGCTGGCGTTCATACACGTCGTTGCGAAGCGCTCAAATTCACGAAATTCGCGTGAGACCTCCGCAGACGTTGTGACGTAGGCTTCGGGCCAAACCGATTGGACCAGCGCCTTGGTGCGTGCCTCGTGTGCCGGGTTCGCATAGGCGTGGAGGAAGCAGACCGCGACTGCTTTTGCGCCGGAAGCCCGCAACGCCGCGGCAGCGTCGCGCACTCCCGCCTCATCCAGCGGCGCAACCTCGTTGCCACGCTCGTCCAGTCGCCCGGCAATCTCGAGAATGGCGTCGCGTTGCGCCGGCGCTTGCGGCTTCGGAACATCGAGGTTGAAGAAGCTGGGCCGCCGTTGGCGGGCAATCTCCAGCACGTCACGAAAGCCGCGCGTCGTGATCATACCCGTTGCCGCATATTTGCCTTCGAGCACCGCGTTTGTAGCAAGCGTGGTGCCATGCGCGAGGTAGGACACCTGATCTGGTGCCGCACCAACCGCCGCCAGCAGCTCCGTGACGCCTTCCAGAATCGCGCGGGCAGGATCATCGTTCGATGTCGGGAGCTTGTAATAGGCGTAGCGGCCGCTCGTGGTGTCGGCAAGGACGAGATCGGTAAAGGTGCCGCCCGTGTCGATGCCAATCCAGAGTCCGCTCACTTGCGCTTCCTTATCATTGCGAATTTCGGACAACGTTAACGCCGCATACACACAGGGCGCAAATGGATCGCGACGCATGGTCTTCCGCTAGGGCATTGACCGGCTTGTGACGGGGATCAAAGCGTGATCCCATTACGGACCAGGGAAAATATCCGAGAGTGCCCGTCATGACCGAAGCCAAGAGTGCCGATCTTATCCTGACCGGAGGCAAGGTCGTGACACTGGACCCGCAATCGCAAATCGCCGAGGCGGTGGCGGTCGCCGGTGATCGCATCCTGTCGGTCGGCCGTGAAACCGATATGGCCGGGCTGGCGGCTGGGGCGCGGCGGATCGACCTCGGCGGCCGCACCGTGGTTCCCGGCCTTGTCGACGGCCATGCTCATATGGACCGCGAAGGCCTCAAGGACCGGCAGCCATCGCTGGCC
>CAYYBI010000480.1:0-4122 GCA_964469835.1 uncultured Rhodospirillaceae bacterium | reverse complement strand
CCATGCGGATCGCGCTGGCGCCGCCGCCGGTCTCGACGATGTCCCCCTCGAAGACCGGATCGCCTTTCGCCAGCTGCACCCGTATGCCGTCGGCGCGCACCGCGAAGGCCTCTCCCTTGAGCTCATCGACTTGGCCGATCGGCGACTGGGCCGAACCCGCCGTTTGCGCGTATTGGCCCGGCGCCATCGCCGACAGGAAGGAGTCCACGAGACCGGGGCTCAAGGCGACATCGCCCTCGGCCGTCGTCAGGCTTGGCCGGGCCTCGGCCGCAAAATATCCCTGCACGACCGCTTCCGCGCCGTCGCTGCCGCGGATCACAAGATCGGCGCCCTGGCGCAGGAATTGGCCATCGCTCAACAGGGCCGCATCGGGGACCACGATGGGACCGCCATCGCCGACCGGTAGCGTCACCCGGGAGGACGCATCGGACGCGCTTTCGGCAGCCCCGAACCGGGCCTCCCGAACGCCTTCCGGATTTCCTGTCCTCGATAATGACATGGCGACTCCACCCCTTCCGAGGGCGCCCATTTGAAGAAGTCTCCCCTCTAAAGTATTACAGCAATTTATATCTAAATCAATGTAATATGCCGCATTTAGACTAGTTATATTGGTATAATACTAAAGTATTATTTTGCCTTTATTTGGATTTTAGAAACAATGCGATTTAAATATATGGTTACCTGACGTTAACCATACTTTAATTTATCCACAAACAGGCCGCGAGGCCGCACCGCACGCCCGTCCTTTAGCGCCGCGGCACTTCAGTTGATCAATCAGAATTCACAAAAATTTAAGGCTTATCCGCAGTGTCGCCCGATGACGCGGCGGCTCAATGCACCAGCATTTTATTCATTGTCCGAAGATGCTCCAATGCATTGCCAGCACCCAAGGCACCGCAACTCAACGGCAAATTCGCGACCACCGCAGGAACTCCGGTCGCTTGCTCAAGGACAATATCGAGGTTTGGCAGAAGACCGCCGCCTCCTGTAAGCACCATACCGCGATCAACCATATCTGCGGCCAATTCCGGTGCCGTCTGTTCCAATGTGGTGCGGACCGCCTCAACAATTGCTGAGATCGGTTCTGCGAGGCTCGCGACGACTTCGGCGGACCCTATTTCCAATTCTCGCGGTACCCCGGTCACGAGGTCACGCCCTCGGACCATGGCCCGGCGCTCATCGCCATCGGGCGGCATGCTGGCGGCGCCGACGGCGAGCTTGACCCTTTCGGCCGTGCTCTCGCCGATCTGCAGATTATAGGCGCGGCGAACATAGGACATGATCGCCTCATCCATCGTGTTACCGCCAACGCGGATACATTTCGATGCAACGATGCCGCCGAGCGACATGACCGCTACTTCCGTCGTTCCTCCGCCAATATCGACAACCATCGAACCCGTGGGTTCGGTTACTGGAAGGCCGGCCCCGATCGCCGCGGCGATCGGCTCCTCGATCAAGAATACCTTCCGCGCCCCCGCCTTCTCGACGGAATCGCGGATCGCCCGCCGCTCGACCGCGGTGGCGCCCGACGGCACGGTAACGATGACCCGCGCACTGGTGAAGCCTCGCTGATTAAACGCCTTGCGGCAAATCAATCGGATTAATTCTTCGGCGATGCCAAAATCTCCGATCACGCCATCGGTAAGCGGGCGAATTGCGCGTATGCCCTCCGGAGTCCGGCCGAGCATCGCCTTTGCGTCTGTGCCGATCGCGACGACATGGCTGCGTCCGCGTACATCCTTGAGCGCGATTACCGTCGGTTCGTCGAAGACGATCCCCTTACCCGCAACGTAAACCAGCGTATTGGCTGTCCCGAGATCGATCGCGATATCTCGCGTGATGAGATTTTTTACCTTCGTGAACAGCCCGACCGGAACGCCGTTCCGCTTGCCTTGCGCCGCAACAAGCCGGTTGCTCATACGTAGCCAATCCCTTCATGCATAGGTGATTGAAGCGCGGTGCGGCTCGATCGATTTGTATTTAATATCAAACGCTTATCGATTCTTCCAGGAAACTGCGAATATTCTGTGCGACCATGCGTGGATGAGGCTCGACTTGACCTGCATAGCCGTCCGGCCCAAGCAGCCTGCGCATTTCGGTCAATGTTAGGCCAAAAAATCTTGCAACTGCGGCCCGATCACTGTGCCCGTCAAATGTCGGCCAGCAATTACGGTTCGACGAATCGTACTCGAGACGAAAGCCCTGCGCCTGAAACCATGGATTGTGAGCCGCCGCCAGCCCTACTGCGCAGCCTTTGCCTTGCGCATACCAGCACGCAAAAGTCAGCCGGTCGGCCGGAACCTCGTCCAAGAAACCCGCAAGTTCGGCCAATCGCTCCCGGCTAGTAGCCTCGTACCCCTGTATTTCTTCCCGATTTCGTACTTCCATGCCGCACCCTGCCTATTGATTTTTATTGCGTTGCGGAACACTCCGCTTATCGCTCAACTTTATGGCAACACCATGGCCGAGTTCAACAATTTCCGCGAGCCCAAATGTCCGAATTATTCTAATCCAAAAGAGACGACGCGTTTCATATCGACGCGCCAAAAGCGCATGACCACGAGGCGCGGAAGGAGCCATTAAACCGGGGAAATCCAAAGCCTTTACGGCGATCCCATGCTTCCTTTCATGATAGTTCGACTGGGGATGTCAGCGGTCGGTACTATTTGAAAGGTTATTTCCTCGTCTTCATTGAGATCCCGAAATTTCACGGGCACTCCCGCGCCGTCGAACCAAAGATCATATCGTGCGTCTCCGTCCACCTTGAAGTATTTCGTTTTCAAGGATTTCGCGCCGAGCATTATGACTTTCTCCTCACCCGCGGTCGAATGAACCCGGTACAGCTTACCAGATTTAGTGCTCATCAAAACCTTTGCGTTGAGGATGCCCGGCGACCACGGGTTGTTCGGGGAAACGCTCAATGGCGCCTCGGTCTTACCTTGCGGGCCGACGACGATGAATTTGTCTCCTTCGGCGCGGCCTTGTATTTTGGAAACTTTGCCGTTTTCTTTCGTGTTTCCATCGAACGATACGATACGGCCATCGCGCCACAGCTCGACGCTTTGTGATTTGTGGTCGTGGACAATGATCTGCAAAACTTTAACGGTGGCGCGAACTTCATTGCGCACCGATACATCCGTGCCAATTTTCTGAATTGTATTGGTATAGGTTCCGATCACGCCATAAACCGGATGGTGGATCTTGTATTTATATACTTTGCTCGCGCCATCCTCCGGCGCCCCGGCGGCAGCAACACCAGGCATTGAAAAAAGAACTAACAGCAAAAGCCGCTGCAGAAATCTCCAATTCAACATATCCAAATTGACCCGGCGAGACAGTGAAAATATGCTCCAGGTATGGAAACATAGAAGCAATATGTTCGGTCTTAAAGAGCTAAACATAACGACGATATCGTTGGCAAACCTGAGAAGATTTTATAAGCAAAAATAATACTATCATTATTGCTAGCGCAGGCAGAAGCCTTAAGCAAACCAAATATCCGATCCGTGAATCATCGCGCCTATCAATATTTACATTAAAACGGTCGAGTCGGCAGCCAGATGAAATCTGGTTCTATTTCTATTAATATTCTCAGCGACAAAGCTCCCCAGAGGGAAAATTTGCGCGAACGACCGTTAATAGACGCTTTTTAAATCCTTAACTCGATATAATATTTTAGTACGACTTTTTAAAGGCCGTAAGGATTTGTTCTGCCGCCATGGCAGGGGTCAAACGACCCTCCAAGACATCCTTCTCCAGCGCATCTATGATCGCCGTTACCGAAGGGCTTTGCTTCAAATCTCCGATCAAACGATCTTCGACCATCGCCCATGTCCAACGGAGCCGTTGACGCCGCCGCGTCTGATCGAATTCTCCGCTCGCCGTCAAAACGTCGCGACATTCTTCGATTTTGGTCCAGAGCTTATTCAATCCGCGATTTTTCAGAGCGCTGCACGTGACCACGGGCGGCGCCCAATTTTGGCTGCGCGGCGACATGATGTGCATTGCGCTGGCGTAGTCGCTCGCCGCACGCAGCGCGCGTTCCTCGTTGTCGCCATCCGCTTTATTCACGGCAATCATGTCGGCCAATTCCAGCAAGCCGCGCTTGATGCCCTGCAATTC